>CALHIA010000056.1 GCA_938030585.1 uncultured Candidatus Saccharibacteria bacterium
TCAATTTCGAGAGATGATTCGTGAAACTGAGGGGAAAGATTGGGTGGTGCGTCAGGTGATGGGGGAGATTGATAATCTGATCGCTTCGGGACAGAAGCGAATTGTGCTGGACGGGCTATATTCCTGGACGGAATATAAGGAATTAAAGAGTAAATATCCAGGACTTTTGACCGTGGTGGCAATTGTGGTGCCGAAGGCCTTGAGGCATTTTCGAGTGGGGAAGCGCGAAGAGCGACCGTTTACTTTGAAAGAAATTCAAGAGCGAGATTATACGGAAGTGGAAAATATCGAAAAAGGTGGTCCGATCGCGATGGCGGATTATTATATTCTGAATGACGGCAGTGTGGCGGAAATGAATGAAAAAATGGCAGAAATTTTAACGAGGATGGAATTTTAATGAAAAAATTAGTAATCATTGATGGGAAAAGTGTTTTTTATCGTGGTTACTACGCGATGGGGAATTTGGCGACCTCTAGGGGAGAACCGACTTCGGGTGTGTACGGTTTTGCGGTAATCGCGATGGAAATCGTGCGCAATATCCAGCCGGACCAAGTGGTGGTGGCTTGGGATAAGGCGCGAACTTCGACGGCGAAAAGGCTCGCGATTTTTAAGGATTACAAGGCAGGGCGAGTAAGACCACCAGAGGATTTTTATGCACAGATCCCCTTGCTTCGAGAATTAATTTCGGCGCTTTCTTGGGGTTTCATGGAAGTGGATGAATATGAAGCCGATGATATTATTGGTACTTTGGCGCGCCAGGCGGATGAGACGGGGGACTATATGACTTATATCGTCTCTTCGGATCTGGATATGCTACAAATTGTAGATGAAAACACCAAGATGTACCGAATTCTGCGAGGTTTTTCGGATCTGGAAGAGATGGATATTCCAGCGATTGAAGAAAAATATGGAATCTTAAAGTCGCAATTTTTGGACCTGAAGGCGCTGAAGGGGGATAATTCAGATAATATTCCGGGGGTGCCAGGGATTGGTGAAAAGACTGCGGTGAAACTACTTAACGAATATGGTAGTCTGGAAGGGATTTATGATCATATCGGGGAAATTTCGGGAGCGACACAGAAAAAATTGATCGCCGGGAAAGAATCGGCAGAGATGTCCCTTGCGCTTGCGAGGATTATGACCGACGCACCGGTGAAGCTTTCGGATGTTCCAGCTTTGAAATTAGATTTTTCGCGTATATCAGAGGTATTTAAGCGCTTAGAATTCAATAATTTGCTGAAAAAACTGAAAATCGAAAATGGACTTTCGGATAAGGATGTTGAGACGGAAGTGGAAGAGGCGCCCCGAGTGGAAATTCCGGAAGGGATGCTGGTCGCGAGCAATATCAAAGACTTAATGCATGAGAATGCGGAGTTTCGTGAGCGAGTTTTTCCGGCGGAGCAGCTATGGGATTTGGATCAGGCGGATTTTCTATTAAATCCATTAAGACGTACGGGGGTGGAGGGGGTTGGTACGGTAGAGGAGGCCTTGTCTGGCCGATATACTGAGGCCACTCTGAACAAATTTAGTGAACAATATTTAGCGCTTTCTAAAGATAAAAAATTGAACACAATTTTTACAGAATTTGACATGCCGGTAGTGCCGATTCTCTATAAGATGGAAGCGACGGGAATTTTGTTGGATCGAGAATATTTCGAGGGTTTGAAGACGGAATTCGAGGGGAAAGTGGCAGAAATTGAACAAAAAATTTATGAGCTTTCGGGCGAACAATTTAATGTCAATTCGCCACTTCAAATGTCACAAATTTTGTTCGAAAAGCTGGGTCTTTCAGTGAAGGGGATTAAGAAAACCTCGAGAGGTTATTCGACTGGCGCGAAAGAACTTGAGAAACTAAAAGGTGAACACCCAGTAATTGCAGAAATTATACGTTATCGTGAAACGATGAAATTATTATCGACGTATATTACGCCTCTTCTAGAAATGGTAGGTGCGGATGGGCGAATTCATTCGACATTCACCCAGAATGTGACGGCAACGGGTCGACTTTCGAGTTTGAATCCGAATTTGCAGAATATTCCAGTACGAAGTGAAGAGGGAAAACGAATCCGCCGAGGATTCATAGCATCAGAGGAGAAGGTGTTAGTTTCAGCAGATTATTCACAGTTCGAATTGAGGCTCGCGGCAGTGCTGGCGGGAGACGAAGCTTTGGTTTCAGATTTTAATCAAGATATTGATATTCATACGAAGACAGCGGCGGAGGTTTATCAGATACCGATGGAAGAGGTGACGAAGCTACAACGTCGGGTGGCGAAGGTGATTAATTTTGGCATTATGTACGGAATGAGTCCGAAGGGTCTGAGCGATGCGACGGAGATGAATTTCTTCGAGGCGAAGCGATTTATTGATGAGTATTTTAAGGTGCGCCAGAAGATCTATACTTATTTGAATCATACGCTTGAAGAGGCGCGAGAAACGGGTGAAGTGAGAACTTTTTATGGTCGCAAGCGCCCGACACCAGATGTGAAATCCTCGAACTTTATTATTCGTAATGCGGCAGAACGAGCGGCACAGAATATGCCAATTCAGGGAACCGAGGCGGATTTGATGAAGCGAGCGATGATCGCGGTGGATAAGAAGTTGCCGGAAGGTGCAAAATTGGTGCTACAAATTCACGATTCTTTGGTGGTGGAATGTGATCAGGCGGACGAAGAGGCAGTGAAAGAAATTTTACAAAAAGAGATGGAAGGGGTGGCACCAGAGTTGAAAATTAAACTTAAAGTGGAAGTAACGGCGGGGCAGAATCTCGGAGAACTTTGATGTCGAAACTGGAAATTTATCAGGGGGCAGAGGGGGGGGGATTTTT
>CALHIA010000057.1 GCA_938030585.1 uncultured Candidatus Saccharibacteria bacterium
TTTACAGTATTTTCAGTTGGCTTAGGTTGTCTAGGCTGAGTGGACTTACCGGGCTTTGGCTGTTTAGGCTCTTTCTGAGAATTTTTTGGCGCTGGAGTTTTCCCTGTTTCCTGCGGCTTTTTCGGTTTCTTTTTGTGACGTTCATCATAACTTTTTATACAACGATTAGTTAAGGGATTACGAATTTTCCCCTCTGGACATGGTTTAGGATCCGGCAAAACGCTACGATGTTCAGCATCGGTAGGCGCCTCGGCGAGAATAGTTTCAGTCTCAGAATTCCCCGCCAGAGAGCCAAAACTGACAGATCCAAGTAGCTCAGCTCTCTGTGGAACTTTACCGATATTATAATAATTTTGGGGACTTCCATCTCTTTTTAGACTTAAAGGATTCCAAGCGTCATCCTTTTTGGCGCTGGAAAAATCTAAAAATAAGATGGACAAAAATAATAAAAATAGACCAGTAGCAAAACACCACATAATCGGTTTTTCTGGTCGCTTTCTGAATTGTACTTTTTTCATATTTACCTCACTTAATTTGTTTGACTGCAATTTAGCAAGTTTAAGAAAAAAGGAGAAGCATAAGCGGAAAGATTTTTAATTTTACAGATAGAAAAATACCTAAAATTTTTTTAGCATAAGCAAGTTATAAATTATCATAAGCAAGATATGATTGACCATAAGCATGATATAATATAACTAAATGGAGGTTCAAACTTTATTATTGACTTTCGGGGTAATAATTTTGAGTGCCCTAGCCCAGTCTTCCATGCAACTAAGCACGGGGGTGTTTCTTTTGTTATACCGAGAAAGTGCCGGAAGATATTTGAAGAAAAAAACTAAAAATCTTCTTTCAAACTACATCGTGGGTTACATATTTTTGACCAGTTTACTCCTAACCTCTATCTGTTACGCGCTAATGGTCTTATTCGGTGGTAATTTGACTATTTTATGTTTAACGATTTTAATTTGTTTAATTTTTAGTCTTGCAATTTGCGTGTGGTTCTTCTACTATAAAACCAACAGATCCACGGAACTTTGGTTGCCAAAGTCAATCATCCGATATATCCGCAAACGCGCGGCAAATTCATCTAGTAATATTGAGGCCTTTTCACTAGGTGTTTTGTCGGTGGTGGCGGAACTACCATTCATCTTAGCTTTAATGTTGGTTTCAGCCGATAGTTTTTTGAAGCTACCAGCGCTTTGGCAGATTGTCATGATTTTAACCTATACGGCAATTTCGGTGATGCCGCTAGTAGTATTAAAACTCAGCATTCGCCATGGTAAGACAGCTGCGGAAATTCAAAAGTGGCGTCTAGATAATTTAGATTTCACGAAACTGATTTCGAGTATTCTCTTCATTACTTTAGGATTATTTCTGATTGCTTTTAAATTAGTGGCAGGAGGTTTTTAATGCGTAAAAATAATAGCGAAAATCTACCAGTGACAGATAAGTTGATTAAGAAAATTCTAAAGACAGAATGTAAGATTGAAAATATCCCAGAACTAGATACACAGACCGTAGAATTTATCGTAAAAAAGGTGGTATCTTGGGCAGAAAAGAAAACTATTGTAACTCAAAGCGAATTCGATAAGAAACTAGCGAACGAGGTAAAAAAGTTTAATACTGACTTGGGGTTCATGATTGAGCAAAGAAACAAACTGGTTTAGAGAAGGATGAATGATGAGTGAAAAATTTGATTATGATTTGATAATTATCGGTAGCGGTGCAGCAGGAATGTCGGCGGCAAGAGCGGCGGCTGCAAGTAAAATTCGCGTTGCAATCATTGAGAACGAATTGGTTGGCAGTAAGTCCGATATTTATCGCGTAGCGCAACTTTCAGCTTCCGATATTGCAGACCAATATTACGAGGCGAAGAAGTTTTTACAGCTGAGCAATAATCAAGACACTCTAACTTATAATTACCCTTCCCTTTTTGAAACTATTCAAAAGCGAGTGAAAAAATACATCCTAGCCAAGAAAAAATCTTTCGCGAATTTTAAGATCGATTTAATTCACGGCGATGCGCATTTTATTTCACCTTATGAAGTAGCCGTAGCAAACAAACGTTATTCAGCTAAGCGCTTCCTGGTCTGTACTGGCAGAAGTATGGATCTTAATGCGATTTCAGGGATTGAAACTACGAACTACTATTTGCCGGAAGATATCTTTATGCGGGTAAAGAAACTACCGAAAATCGTCTTAGTAGTAGGTGCTGGGAAGAAAGGAATTGAGACCGCAGAGTATCTCGCCAAGATGGGGTGCAAGGTGATTGTGGCAGAAAAAGAAGATACAATTCTAGAAGGCTACGACAAAGAAGCAATTGAAGTGGTTACAAATAAGTTAGTGTCGGGGCTAAAAATTAAGATTCTCACTAACACAAAAGTTGTAGCAATCCAAAAAGATAAGAATGAAACCGTTTCTAATGGACGTCGAGTGGCCACTGTAAAAGTAACAATGAAACGTGGCGCTGACGAGAAGACGGTACGCGTGGAAGCGATTGTTTTTGCGATTAGTAACCGACCTAATACAGAGCTCGGTCTGGAAAATGCAGGTATTAAATTCAGCGAACAAGGTATCGCAGTAAATGATCAGCTCGAAACTAGCGTGAGTCATATTTTTGCGGCCGGCGACGTAGTGGCAAATCCTTTAAAGCAGTCGGTAGGTTATTCAACAGAAAAGGCGGCTTATGAAGGGACACTGGCGGTAAATAATATCTTGAAACGTAATAAATTAACCCTAACCTATCGCCATTTCTCAACCGTATTAAATACGACACCAAAAATCGTAACCGTAGGTTTAACAGAAAAAGATTGCTTGTCACGTGGCATTAAATGCAAGATTGTAATTGTACCGGAAATTGAAACCACTCATTCCCTAATTGCGGGAGAGAAACTAGGATTTTTGAAGTTAATTTGCGACAAAGACAAGAAACTTCTAGGTGCGACAATTGTAGCGAAGAATGCAGATCTCACAGTAATGGAGATCGTGGCTGGCATGTACGGTGATTTAACGCTCTTGGAACACGCTTCAATGCCTCATATCAATGAGAGTTTCTCAGATATCGTGAGAATAGCTGCTAAAAATTTGATGTAAAAACTCATACCTACAGATAGAATAAACTATAGGCGGAGATAAGAGCTGTGGCTTTCATTTTGATATTTAAAATGCCAAAAATGAAGAGTTTACACAAAAAAAGAACCTGATGGTTCTAAAACTTGGTGGCGGGGGTTCGATTTGAACGAACGACCTTTTGGTTATGAGCCAAACGAGCTACCAGGCTGCTCTACCCCGCGACGTATGTAGCTATTATAATCTACAACGGTTTTTCTGTCAAATATTAACTGATTAGTTCTAGCTCTATCTTAATATCCTGAAGTAAATTCTGGATTTGAGTCTCTTTTATTTGAGTCCAATAAGCTTTATCTACGATGTAGCCACAATTATCAAACAATAATTCATCTGAAATTTCTACGTTGCCTGATATTTGTTTGTAAATTCTGTGCACAATTTCTGCGTGTGAAATTTTCGATTTAAAATCTTGGATGTTTTGTTCTAGTGCGGTTTTCTGTAATGGATTTTCGTAGAACACTTCTTTTTGCAGACCATAAAAATCTTCATTAGCTGAAAAATCGGAATAAGTATCATTACCGAGCAAGAATATGTTCGAATTATCCGTGTATAAAATTTGATCTAGAATCAAAGATAAATAATGCAGGAGACAGGTAGCCAGTGGGGCTAATTTCTTATCGATATTTTGAAAATATAAAATAACTTTCAAACCATCTGAATTCTTTCTTCTTTTGACAGAAAAATAATTAACTTCATCAGAAATTTGCCCTTTTCGAAAATTTGAGGCGTGTATATATGAATAAAGTTTTGTTTTTATACTGTCTACGTTCTCATTGTCTATTTTAAATTTAAGAAAGGTTCGCTTGATGGCTCGATTGATAGATTCATCACTCACCATCGAATCATCTAAAAATTTTCGCATATCAAAAATCGACTTTTCATGCTTAGGTTTAAATCTGAATACAGAAATATTTTCATAATTATCTGCGTAGTACTCAAAATCTATACCTTCAAACAATCCAAGCTCAGTGGTTTTTTTATAAATCAAATCACTAGCGTAGTGACAGTACGCGTTGGCAGTAATTCTATCTTCTGCTTGTTTGATTATCTTCTGTTCGTTCATATCCAAGATGATTATTCTGGGTTGGCGTAGTCATCATTTTCCAAATAATCAGGACAGGTATCCTTATCGCCATCTTCCATATACCAACAGTTTTTCGTGGTATAGAAAGTTTTGCGAGTGACATTATTCTTGTCGTCATTTAACTGAACAGCGAATTCTGGGTATGGGAAGTAATTATCGATCAATTCGACGCGAGCTTCGATACGGCGATAAAGGGTATTAGCACGACCAGTGGAGTCAACCTTAGCTTGCACACCAGTAAAATCAATTGGATTACGCTTTGCATCATAAAGTGAAATGGCGAAATCCGTATCCGGAGCACCGTAAGGAAGTGATAACACCAAGAAAGTAGCACCGGTATTACGGTCGTTAGAATTATGGAAGGTATTTGGCACTTCAAAAGTGAGTGAACAGAAGAAATTACCTTCCTGACACTTAACATAGAAAAGTTCATTCTTGTGTTTGTCAAAAGTACGAGAAACTTCACTAGCTCTAATTTCATTAGTACCATTCTTGCTTGGTCTTAAATACATCGTTCCCTGATTGGTAGAATTATCACCGCTGGCAGTAATCAGGTCACTCATCTTAAAGTTTTTATCGGCTTGGTAAAATGAGGCGTTGATTAATGGTGGAACTAAGGAATACTGACCGGATGGAAGAGAGGCATTTTCACTCCAAGATAGCTGATGGCCGTTACTTAGGAGCTTAGCGTAATTAGTATCAGAGAACCACTTGATATTAATATATTTCAATTCTTTGATTTTATCACTACGAATTGGCACAATACGGAGACGATTTTCGCCACTCAAAGAAGAACGATAATCACTGAGGTCTTCCTGAAGAGTTACACAGGTGTAAGCTTGCATCATATCAGCCCCACGACCCTGATCTAGATTTTTATTTTTCACTTCTTGGATGGTGACACCTTTTTGTTCATCAGTGGTACGACTGAGGACATTTGCGACAGTGTTGCAGTCTTGATTTTTGATACCATTTTGCATGGCTTCGATAATTTCTTTACAATTGGTATCGGATCCACCTTCTTGATAGCGGTTCAAACATTCATGATATTTAAGAAGTGCAACCTTGGCATCTTCTACGCCAGCAAGTGCGGAATCGTAGGCGGATTTGGAAAGGTCAGAATTGCTAGTTTGGCCAGCTTCAGAAAGAGTGAGGCGCACAAAACCAACCACAATAATGCTAAATAAAAGCATGGCAAAAATCGTCACAATAATGGAAGTAGAGCCGCGTTTAGTGATTAATAGTTTTTTCATTATTCCTCTCCTTTTCTATTTTGACCTGATGTCCTGGCGGAAAAATTAAATTTATTGATGGCGCAATAATTAAAGCTAGAAGACAAGCCCATTTCTGGTGGCGTCTTGCAAAATTCGCCGGTGCCAGTGATATCCACATTGCCACGCAAGGTAGCTAAAATGAAAGTACCACTATAAAAATGCTGCATAGTGAGAGCATGTTCGGTCGGCGCAAAGATAGTAAAATCATACAGCGCAATATCTTCGTTGTTCTTTTTCATAACCTCTTTATACTCAGCGCCAGTGAGCTTATAAGTTGGGGCGATGTCGGCTACTTGATAAACACGATTATTACTAGCGGCGGCTTCCATATGAGAACGACAAATAGCACGATCAGAATCTTCAATTTTAATTAAACGATAATCGTCAATTTCCGTGTCGCCATTACTGAAAGTAGCGCGACTACCGCTCATAATTTCGTAATCGGTGGAATTTAACACATAACCAGTATTCCAGAGATAGGTATAACGACCAGAACAGAAGACACCAGAAAGCGGTACGCTCTCAAGTAGTTTACCAGTTTGCTTAGCCTTGATAGTGCCATAATTTTGCTGATAAACATAAAGTCTAGCTTGGTCCTGCAAACATTTATTCATCTCGTTGTTATTTGAAGCATATTCGACGCGGCAAATATCAGAGAGGGAGCGGGCGGGAGCCGTAGCAATTCCACGTTGAAAATCATCCACCAGTAGGCGTGAAGTAGAATTAATTGCGTTAATAGTATTTCCCTTTTGGTAAATTGTAGAGAGATGCACTGCGACAAAGATTACCGAAAGTAGCAGAATTGAAATAAACATCAAGGAGAGGGTCACTTCGATAATAGTAAAGCCAGAAAGAGGTCGGTTGTTGTTTTTTGATTGTATAATTTTTTGACACATAAATTAATCTAACCTCTCTTCATGTAGTCCGGATTATATAAACGAATGATAGTGCCGATGGTGGTTGGCACAGTTTCTCCTGGACCATACCAACAGGTGCGAATATGAAAATCGTAAAATTCTGGAGGGTAATTCTTGTCCATATCTTCACGATACTTAGCATCAAAGTGCGCACTGGATGGAACGTTGGTAAAGTCACGAACGGCGACAATCCAAATACCTTCGGCGCGATAAAGGTTATTAAAAACTGGAGTGGTTTTGTAATTAGTACCGTCATTAATTTCGTTAAGGTTAGTAGTGTCAGTATCTTCCCCGTTCGAAGTTCCAGCCGTAGAAGTCGAAGAAAAAACTAGGCGAGGAGCCAGTGGTGATTCTTGAAAAATTTCTGGATGATCTTTGGTAGAAAGAATAGTATTTTCTGGATCAGAAGCTTTAAGTTTACGAGTATTTAAAATAAAGGCTTTATCGGCAAAGATATTATGATTATCGCCGACAATATTATTTTTGTCGTAATATTCGGAGCATTTATTGGCTTCAAATTTAGAAATATCAGTCGGACTATTGGACATACCATTATTAAAACTAGTCAGGCGTTCCCAAATCGCACGATATTCTTGCCATTTACCAGAATCATCTTGGCCACTAGACTTAACTAGGGCACGTTCGGAAATATAAGATTCATGAATAAAACGCAAAGCTTCAGCTTGAGCATCAATTTCATTGCGCACCGTGGTAATTTGCAAGGAATTTTGGATTTTTGCGTAACTACGATTCATCATGGAAACCGAAATGGCAGAAACTAAAATAAAAACTACAAAACAAAAAGTCACTTCGATAATAGTATCGCCGCGACGACTAATGAATGGCTTTAACTTCGACATGGATTTTCCTCACTATCAATATCAATCAATTCAACAGCTGTAGAATTACTACCATCAGCATGAATTCGAATAGCACGACGACCAATACTGTTCAAAGAATGGTTTTCTGAGCCAACGCAGATATCGAGATCTTTTTTATTCTGAAGTTTAACATTTTCAAGATAGAGACCTTTAGATTCAGAGTGATTTAGGGTGCCAAAAGCTGGATAAAGACCAGCATCCGCCACTACACTAGTGACTGAGCCAATACCACCATATTCACAGCTACCATTACCAACATATTCACTATTCACTTTTCGCATGAATTGATTAATGTTAAAAGTTTTGCCTTTTTCGTCATAAATATAGGTGTGGACAGTGCCAGAAATTGGTGAGCGGGTAACCAAAAAAGCCCCGACGAACGGATCATGATTTTCGGTATTCTCAATACGGGCTTGCCAAAGTGGCTCATAAACATCGTGATTCCCTGCGGTAGTCATACGACAAGTATTGGCTTCACTTTTCATAGTGATGACATTAGCGCCAATACTCTTTAAAGAAACCAGAGCGTTATCACCAGAGGCATTTTCAATATCGAGATTTTGGGTGTAAATATGACCAATTACATCATAAATATGGACATTCTGATCTGGTCGATTAGTCTCAGGATTGGTCTCGCCAAAAGTAACTAATTTACCATAGACCGCACAGCGCGTACGACCTGGAAAATTGTCCGAAGTAGAATTAGAAACTAACCCACCGTTTTCATTCCACATAGTATTAAGTGTGCAATAAATACTACTGCCTTCATCAGCTTCTCGGGGATTTTTCACATTAATTACCGAAGAATAGACCGACTTAAGCGTAGCCGAAAGTTCATTATAAGAATCAATGTAACGGCGATTATTAATATTGCCGGAAAGAAAACCCATGACGGAAACCACGAGCAGACCAGTAATCGCCAAAACAAGCGTTACCTCAATAATCGTAAAGCCTGACCTCCACCAAGTTTTCTTTTTCATAACTAAATTATAGCATAAGAGGTTATAATATATAAAAGAAAAATACTAAATTAACCTGGAGCTTTATGGCGGAATTTCCAAATTTTAATCGGTTTGAAAATAATAATTACAAAGAAAACTCTTTTGAAAAATTAACCATTCTTGAAAATCAATTTAATCCAGAATTGGCACGCGAAAAATTTGAGCAGGCGAACCCGGAAAACAAAATTGAGACGACAAGAGAATCTGTTTTTAATAATTCTGAAAATACAGCAGAAAAATTGAAAGAGGATGAAATTTCGGAATTAATTGCCAGTGCAGATCTGACGGTTTATGAACGCCTAAACCCGACCAACGCCAAAGAAGCGAAAGGAGAATTTTTAAATAATCCAGATTTGATTCATCCGAACTATGAATACGGAAATTTAAATAAGCAAGAAATCGAAACTAATTTAGATAACCTAGAAAAAGCAAAAGCGGAACTTGAAAACGCAGAATTATCCAGCGGAAAACGAAGATTACTAGAATATTTGGCCGATGACTGCTTTAAGAAAAACGATTTCTTGGTAGCGAATTTAGCTTATAATACAGTCACACAGCCAGAGACAAAAAAGCTCGCGGCAGAGCATCACAAAGAGGCTAATGAGGCACTTTATGGCAAGCCAGACGAGGGGACTTTTTACGCTTTACTAAATGAAAAGATTGATCAAATTAAGGCGCAGGATCTGACCGATGAGCAAAAACAAAGTTTTGCTGAACTGCTCGATAAGATTGGACCAATGCCGGAGACTAGAAGTGAAAGATTTAAGCCAAAGCCGGAAACAGTTGAGCGTTTCGCGGAAATGACTAATGAATTTTTTGGTAGTTTCTTGCAACATATTCCAGAAGATCAAGAAAAATTTAGCTCACAAGAAATGGTAAATATCGTTAATGAAATTATCGAAGAAGAGCTAAATGAAGATGGCAGCAATCCGTACCGTGCAGAAATAAAAGCTGGGGCAACCAATGCTTCGGCAGATCATGAGGAACGCCGGATTTATTTTCCAGAAGACAAGACCTATAGTGCCAAGCGGGCTCGCGGTCTAATCGTGCATGAACTGGGTACCCACGTACTGCGTGCGGTTCCCTATGTAGATCATGAAGTGGAGGCATTTTCGACAGGTTTTCCAAATAATGAAGAGTTTGATGAGGGCGTAGCGAAAGCGGTAGAGCAGGCGATTAACGGCAAATATGAAGATTCGGGAATTGATCATTATATTAATATTGGTTTAGCTAATTTTAAGGGCAAGAACTTTCGCGAAGTTTATGAAATTCAATGTAAATTGCGTGAATTAACGGGTGGTAAAATTGAGCCAGTTTTCAATGCGGTACAGCGATGTTTTCGTGGAACAGGTGAGCTACCAAATAACAAAGATTTAGCCTATTACAATGGCGCGAATCGAGTTTGGAAACACATCGAAGACCATATCGATGACATCGAGTTATTCGACCAACTTTTCTTGTCGGGAAAAATTGACTATCAAAACGAGCAGCAAGAACAAATTTCCTACGAAGCCAGAACTAAAGGAATTTAAGCAGAAAAATACCCGGACTAAACGCCCGGGTACAAAATTTAATAAAGGAAGTATTCAATTAGCAATCAGAGTGAAGCTTCCTTTGCGATTTTTGGCGTCATAATACGCCGAAAATCGACTATACCGGTAGCGGTATATATTATCTCTCCGAAGAAGATAATCCTTATCCACATTACAGTAACCCTTTAGAATAAAGGACTCTCCAGAACCGTCTTCATGTTCGATCCCGGTTATCTTAATATCGGTTACCGGTAATGGCAGATACAGCCTTGTTGCATCATTAGTGTCGTTTGAATATCCTTGCGAGATAGTAAAATTCACAGCAATTTTCGCGTCTTTATTGTAGACGTACATGCACGCGTCGAATAAAGCACTCTTGCTTGGTCCATTAATGATGTCATAACGATAAGCTACACTCTTTGTATTCATACGAATACCTCCTTTTTTAATATACGACCCAGATACATTCGTAAAATGGGTTGGTCTACCTAATCCACTATTGAATTAGTACTTGTATTCTATCATGTTTATGTTATTTTGTCAATGCGTGTCACAGTTCGGTATCATTTTGTCAAATATCACTCGTGGGGTTAATAAAAATATTCTTCTGTGGTTAATAGTGGGGGCAATGCTATAATAGGATTATGCAGCGACTTTTTACGATTGATCTAAAAGATTACGATTCGAGCTTAGAAAAATTTTATCGCCCGTCGGTACGCGGAATTATTTTAGATCAAAACGGCAAGGTGGCAATGATTTATAGTGAGAAATATCATTTTTATAAATTTCCGGGTGGCGGGATTGAAGGCGATGAGACTCACCTTGAAACTTTGGAACGAGAAATCAAAGAAGAGACCGGGATGATTTTGAAGCCGGAATCGGTGCGAGAGTTTGGGGAAGTTTTGCTAACGCAAAAGATGCAAAAAGATGGTAAAGATGTGATTTTAGTGCAATATAATTACTATTATTTGTGTGAGACTGAGAATGAGATCGGCACACAAAGCTTGGATGATGGCGAAAAAGAGTTGCGATTTGTCTTAAAATTTGTGCCAATAGATGAGGCCATTCGGACGAATAATAATTTTCAAGGTGAAACGGTTGGAAAAAATACGGTCGAGCGAGAAAAACGTGTTTTGGAATTAGTGAAAAATTTGTAAAACAAACTCAAGGCACAAAAAATTGCCAGAAAAAATCGGCCAAGGATGCCGAAGAATAGAGGCTCGCATGGCTCGCAAGTTTGCCGTTCCGCATAATCTCTATAAGAAAGATTAATTGGTACGTCTTCCTTGCTCGCACAGCTCGCAAGTTTGCCGTTCCATAAAGCTCCACAGGAGCTTTATGGTGGGGGCGGTTGGGCTCGAACCAACGACCAAGCGGTTATGAGCCGCCTGCTCTAACCCCTGAGCTACGCCCCCAAGGTAGTTTTATTTTATCATAAAATGCTATAATAGGGGAAAGGATTAGGGTGGCACCAGATATTCTTGAGAATTCTAATTATGAAAACAAATAACAAAATTCAATTACATCTGAAACTTAATCAGTTGCGTTACTGGGTAAAACACTCTTTGTTCAGTAAAGAGCGAATTATATTTTTGTTGCTACCGACGATGTTCGTATTTTTACTTTATTTTTCAGTGCAATCGATTACAAAAAATTGGAACCTGCAACAAACTTTGAATACGAAGTTGCAAGAAAAACAACTAATGGAACTTAAAGTTTCAAATATGAAGCTAGAAAATCAATACTATGCTTCCGAAGAATATCAGGAACTGATGGCGCGAAAGTTACAGGATAAAAAAGCTAGCGGTGAGACTATGGTAATGTTGCCGATTAATAGCGACATCGCGAAACAAAAACACGCTAATCAGAAATTTAGTTCGAACAAACAGGAACAAGACAACTCAAATTTTCGTCAGTGGATGAAATTTTTGTTTCGAATTTAAGAGCCTAAAATACATAGCTTGCAATAGGAGTGGTTGACTCCGAGTATGAATGTAAATAGAATTTTGCAAGCAAAAAGTATCTTGATTTTGAATTGAGAAAAAACCGGCTTGGAGGGACCGGTTCTTTCAGGGAAATATTTTGTGATATTTTTATTTTACGACCACAGGTAATTTAAGGGGCAGATTTAAAAATAAAATAAATAAATCTATTCTTACTTGGGTCGTCAAAAAGCAAAAAGAGAGATAAAAATCCAGAAACTGATAAAATAAAAAGCTCGAAGGCTTTAGGCATAATACATTCTCTCCCAAAAATTGTATCAAATTGATTATAGCACCGCATAAGCAGAATGGCGGGAGAAAATTTAGGAAATTTATGTTCAAAATATTGAAATTTGGCAGAAAAAATCCCCTAATTTGATTTAGGGGATTTTGTAATCGGTTGAAGATTATTTCTTCTTGGAAAGGGTCAAGAAACCGTTACGTGGGTTTTCATTGACAACACGATCTTCTGGAAGATCAACTGGGGTACCCTTAGGGTTGTTCTCAGTCTTGGTGAAGAAATAAATAGTTTGTGGCTTACCACCGCGAAGGGTTACTTCTGACTTGTGTAGGTAGTAGGTAATTCCCTTGCTGTTTTTATGACTATAGGCCATTTGTCCTCCTTTAAATAAGTATAGTTTTATATTAGATTAGATAAAGATAAGTGTCAAGAGATTTTATGGGGGTGAAATAGGGGTGAGAAAACTTTTATGCTTTTAACAGGGGTGGTAATCTGGAAAGTTGGTGGGAGTATTTTTAAGAAATTATTTCAAAAATAGAAGAGCAAGACGAAGGAAGGCAAAAATAATTAGACGAATCACGATAGTAATGATAATAATAACACAAAGCATAACCGTAATTCCAGAGAGGCTTGGGGTCCAAATCGGCGAAACGAAATCATAGCGATAAAGCGCGGTAGGTGGTAGATCCGCAGTGAGATTAGTAGTGAGTTTGTCGGTGGATGGATAACTATTGATTACGCCAGTCATACAGTTAAGATAACCCGGACTGTTCCAGCCCCAGCCATTACGGATAGCCTGCGGCTTGCAAGTTTCCATAGCTTTAGCGAAGATATTACCATTGGGGTTGCCATCGGGATTTTGAGCAAGTTTGGACTCGGCTTCACGCAAGGCAACGGTGGCCTGGCGGTTATATTGATGTTCCAGATAGATTGGACCAGTACCGAAGGTCAGAGTGGTGTGCCCATTTTTTTCGACAAAATTCACGATGGTGTGAGAGGAGCTAAAATCTCGCAGGTTTTTCAGGGCGGTGCGGATGTTTTGATCAATTTCAGCTTGTGGCAGATCGGTGCCGTCGGCAGCCTTACCCTCGTCAGCTTTTTCGACTTGGGTTTTTAAGTCCATCATTTTCAGATGATCAAAGCGTAAAAAAGTGGCGGAAAGAAAAAGTAGCGGCAATAAACTCAAAAATAATTGCCAAGTTTTGACCTGTTTTAAGAAGGTCAAAAAGCGCTTTCTCTTGTCTTCCTGACGCTCCTGCTTCAAAACACCACCCATACTGAGTTTAATTATATCATAAGAACTTTTGGCGGAGCCATGGGTCGGCATCACCGGCGGACATCAGAATCACCAGATAATTATCGGCAAGATCTTGGCGAAGCTTGGCAGCAAGAGAATCATCTAACTCAGCCGGAGCGCCAATTTCAGGATTATCCAGTGAATCTATAAAATCACTTGGGGTGAGGATTTTTAATTTAGGATCTTCGCGTGAAAGATAAGTTGGCAACCAATAAAGTTTTTCAATGCCATGAAAGATATCCTGATATTCATCAAAAAATTCATGCTGACGGATATTTTGATGTGGCTGGTAAAGAATCACCACACCCTTTTTCTGCGTGCGCTTGGCTTCCTCGAGGGCGACATTAATAGTGGCGCGAATTTCCTCTGGGTGATGTGCGTAATCCGAATAAAGTCCGTCAGCTAGGCGCTCAAAACGACGCCCGACACCTGGGAATTGATTAATCGCCTGAATAATTTCAGCATAATTAACCTCGCGACCGAGCGATTCAAGAATTCGCTGTACCGCTTTAATGGCGAGGGTGGCGTCAAGACGACGTGCTTCACCCGGCAACATTAATTCCTTGGCTGACATTAAAACAACATCCGGGTGCATATCAGCGAGAAGTTCGGCGTGGTGAAGATTAGCATGTGGGCCAAAAATGAGGTGTTCGCTCTGAGATTCGAATTTTAAAAAGGCATCTTGATATTCAGCTGCGGTGGCAAAAATATCTGAATGATCATAGGAAACAAAAGTAATAAGCGAGAGCCAAGGATGGAAGGCGAGGAAGTTACGATCATATTCGTCAGCTTCATAAAGTAAAAATTGATCATCCTGATCATATTTAGCAGAAGGGGCAAAATTAAGGGTCGAGCCGACCATATAGGAAGCTTTCAAACCGAGCTTTTGACTAAGCCAGATTAACATAGAGGTAGTTGTAGTTTTCCCGTGAGTGCCAGCAACTGCCACCATCTTCAGGTGATGTTTCTCAACAAGGGTTTCAATCAATTCATCGCGCTTACTAATTTTGAGACCAAGAGCCTTGGCACGTTGATATTCGGGATGAGATTCGGTGATGGCTGAAGTATGGACATACCAATCAATCGGATTATTCTGATTAATTTCCGCCAGATAATCACCGGTTTGTGGACCGATCGCGAAGGTGAGATTTTTGGCTTTTAATTCCTTGGTGATGGGACCTTCATGAAGGTCGGAGCCAAAAACCTGATGTCCGGCATCATGAGCAAAAAGGGCGAGTGGCCCCATGCCAGTACCGGAAATACCAGAGATAAAGATGTTCATAATTTTTTCCTAAAGAAGTTAGTATCGTAAATTTCAGCACCGTGAGTCTTGTAGAAATTCTGGGCTACTTCACGACCATGACCGCAGGTAAATTCAAGATTTTTGCAGCCTTTTTCCCTAGCCCAATCTTCATAGGCTTGGAAAATTAAATCTCCCACACCTTTACCACGAGCGGCACTATCCACCACAAAATCTTCGAGATAAGCATTCTTATAAATTCCTGCACCAAAAGTCACAGAGACCGAAGCCATACCGAGAATCTGTCCATCTTCCACGGCAAAAATGAGATCATGATATGGAGACTGAGTGATTTCCGTGAACCAGTCCGGACTAATCTCACCCTTGTCCTTGCCACTACGAGAAAGTTGAATCAGAAGTTCCCGCACGCGCGTGGCGATTTCTGGTTGATACTGTTTAAGACGTTCAATTTTAACCATAATTCCCTTTCTTTATTCAAATACAGTTTCAGTGAGGCGCTCAGCGATAGCGTCGGCAGTTTTTTGTATAGCTTCTGCGTCGTCACCCCAGATAGTAATGCGGACTAAATCTTCGGTACCAGAGGCGCGGATATTGATTGACCAGCCAGTTGGCAAATTTTCGGTTTCGGTAGCAATGAACTGCTGGGCGGTTTCAGTGAGGTTACGAAAAGCTTGCTTGGTTTGACTATCGACTGGCTGGTTCTTGATGGTTTGTGGAAGTTTTTGGAAATTTTGACAGAGAGTTGATAAGGTCGGTAAGGAACGCTCAAGGTTTTCAGAAGTTTGGCCAGCCTTTTCATCTTGAATAGTCTGATAATTCGTAAGTAAGATATCTTCGTTCTGGAATTTTTCACGAGCTTCGGAAAGAATCTTAGTAATTACGAGTGCAGTAAGCACACCGTCACCCATTGGTTCACCGGGCAAAATAATATGCCCACTCTGTTCGCCGCCGAGCAAAATGCCGTCTTCACGCATTTTGGCGGAAACATTTTGATCACCGACGTCGGTCATGGCGATTTTAATACCAGTTTTTTCCGCCCAACGCAGCAAGCCTTTGTTGGCCATAATCGTAACGCAGACTTCTGGCACGGCTAGATAATTTGCCAAAATCACAATCATATCATCACCATCGATAATCTGACCATCGCGGTCGATCATTAAACAGCGGTCGCCGTCACCGTCAAAGGCCGCACCGAAATCAAGTTGCTTTTCTTTAACTAATTGAATGAGCGGCTCAAGATGAGTGCTACCACAGCCAGCGTTAATTTTTTCACCAAAATTAGCATCTTCATGAATAGCGATAACCTCGGCGCCGAGTTCTTCAAAAATTTGCTTCGCCGTAACAGAGGTGGCACCGCAAGCAAGATCTAGACCAATACGCAGACCGGAAAAATCTGGCTTTTGGCGCACCGAGGTGGTGGCTGGACCAAATTGCGCAAGATAAGTACGGAGATGGTCGAGGTAGCGCGAAAGGGCGTCTTCATGAAGATCTTCACGAAATTCCGGACTATGCACATCGAAACCAGATTCATTTTCCAGGGCATTTTCGATCGCATTGACACCGGACTGCGAAAGTTTAATACCGTAAGGATATTTTTTCACCAAATGAGAAAGATTTTCACCGGAATCATTAGTGCCAGTACCAGAAAAAGCCACACCGCCTGGCATGGTAGCCTCGAGCCCGCCAATCGTATCACCGCGTTCGAAAATTTTAATACCATTATCAGTGTAGGGGTTATGCGAAGCGGTAATATCAATGGCCAGATCATAACCCATTTCATAAAAAGCGTAATTAATCGCTGGGGTCGGTAGAACACCCACCGTACCGTGATCGATGCCAACAGTTTCCAGAGCTTCCTCAAAATAACGAATCATCCACTCAGTGGATTCACGCGTATCGCCACCAATTAAGACCCGAGCTGGACGTTCGAGGCCACTTTCGTCCTCTTTCGCATTACCTAAATAGCGCACAATACCGAGAGTAACGGCTTGAATAATGCCAGGGGTAAAAGCTTCTGCCTTTTGTCTAATACCGTCAGTACCGAAATATTTGATTTTACCTTTCATAACACTCCATTTTCAACTAGTTTCTATTATACATCTTGGAGGTAAGCGGCGCAAAGATTAGTGTTTAGCAAGTAATAACATATATTCAATAACTTTCAAGACATCTTCTTCGGTACTGCCACGAGAGAGATCGGAAATCGGCGCATTGAAGCCCTGAAGAATCGGTCCAGCAGCCGTAAAGCCACCGAATTGTTCCATGGCCTTATAGAGGATATTACCAGTATTAAGATCAGGGACAATTAGGGTATTAGCAAAACCAGCAACTGGAGAATCTGGGGCTTTTTTCTGGCCGATGCGCGGATTAATCGCGGCATCGAGCTGCAATTCGCCATCAACTAAGAGCTCAGGATGAGAGGCTTTAAGTTTGGCGATGGTTTCTTGGATCAAATCAATGGTCTCGTCGCGACCACCGGAACCCTTGGTGGAAAAACTAAGGAAGGCAACCTTCGGAATAGGGAAAATTTTGCTGGCGGTTTCGATAGTCTGGACGGCAATATCATAAAGTTGATCAGAGGTAGGATGTTTACAAGCAGCCGCATCAGCAAGTACATAAGTTTCATTTTCACGCTCCAGGATGAAACTAGCGGAAAAAGTTGGCTTCAGGAGATTACGTGGATTTTTCACCCCGATGAGATCACGACAAGCCAAAATTACATCACGCGAGGAATAATCAATGCCAGCAATTAGAGAATCGGCAAGCTGATTTTTCACCGCAAGACAGGCATGTTCAATAGAATCGGCACCAACTAGCTCAAAATCAGGAAATTTTTCGCGAGCTTTTTCGATGGCAGATTTAATAATGGGATTTTCTAATTCGGGGAAGACGATGCGTGTTTTCATGTTCTAATTATAACGAAGAAATGAAAAAAGAGGCTAAAACTTAGCCTCTTTTAGAAGTTACATGATACTTAATTTTGTCATTTTGAAATTTTTAGCCGACATTGCAGCTAGGTTCGCGGCGGTAGGACATATCATAGTCATCCTCATTTTTAATGGCGGTGATATGACCGTGATTTACTCCGTCTGGATGCCATTGACCGCCATAATAGAGGTCAATTCTACCCTGTCTAGAAACTAGCTTAAATTCGCTACCGGTAGGCACTCCAAACAAATGAAGTAACTTATCGAGATAAGACTTAATCCTAATATCTTCCGAGGAAGTTAGGCTTTCAATGAAGCTTTTCTTCTTCTGATAGATGGTGTCTTTCTCGCTATATTCCTCCTTTCGTTGGGAAAAGATTTTTTCCCAAGTAATTTTTTCTTGCTTAGTCTCCTCAAACTCATCCCTAATCCTGCAGAGTTGGGGGTGTAGCTTGGGGTTGTAATAAGCATTCTTCTCGCTGATCAGCTGATTTTTTTTCTTGATAAGATCAAGATGTTCCTTTTTTAGATCCTGATTAGCTGGGTCCTGTTTTTGAGATTCGAAATTCTGTTGGATCTGAGTAATAATTTGCCCGGTTTCATCGTAAAGCTTTGCAACTTCATCTCCGCCAAAATCGCTCATCATTTTCCTTAGTTTTTCGATCTCGGTGTTAGCTTCCTTACACTTCTTCTCGGCTTCGTCCATCAATCTTTTCGCAGATTTGACTTCCTGAAGCAGAGCATCAAGCTCGATTTTCTCTTCCGCTAGAGATTTCATGACTCCACCTCCCTTTCTTGCGAGTCAATAAGTAACAAATAAGCATATAAAACTCCTTGTCAAAGAACTAGCCGTAGCCAATTTGTCACTAGAGTAACACAGGTATTATATCATATTTTTATAAAAATTCAAAATTTTTGGCAAAAAGTGCTGGGTAGAGGACGGGAACTAAGTAAATATGCAAGGCATTCGGAAGGCCCGAGAAGAAACAAACCGAGGCGGCATAGGCCAAAATCAGAGAGGCAAAATAGAGTTTGGCTGGAGCAATACTAGAGATTAAGCTGGTGAAGTTGGATTTTTTCATGGATTGCTTGGAAGATTGACTAGAGGATGGCTTTACAAGTTTTTGGCGAGAATAACAGAGATAAAATACGCAAATACCACTACAGAAAATAATCAAGATACCGATAAAACCGGTCTCGACTAGGATAGCGATATATTCGTTTTGAGTGATTTCTTTAGTGGAGCCAAGTTCCGGAAAGGCTTGATAGAGGGCAACACCAGAGGACCCAAGGCCAGAGCCGAAAAAGAATTGCCCCGGATGACTAAAGGCGAGTTGCAGGCCCATTTTCGAGAGCTTGACACGGATGTCGGTTGATTCTGTAATATAGCCGTCGAAAAGTGGGGACTGAGTGGCGGCATTAATGTCAGCAGTATCGCTAGTAGAAAAGTTAGATAAGTTATTATGAGGCAGAATATTAAGAGATTCACTCTGGTAGGCTGAAGATTTCTTAGATTCAGGGAGAGGAATCTTGACGCGACCGAGAGTCATTTGACTAATTGAACGACTAACTCCACCAAGAAAAGTATCAGAGGTAGGACCGAATTCCGACATTAAACCTTGAATAAGCGTAACGAAAATTAGAGGGAATAAGATCAGTGAGATGATTTTCGAGGCGACAAGAAGTTTCTTTTTGGTGTGAAATATTTCATAAAGAAAAATTACTGCGACAGCCAGGAAGAAGGAGTAGGTGGCACCCCTTGAAAAAATTAAGAAAAGTGTTGAAATAATAAAACCAGATAGCGCGATATATAGGATTTTGGCTTTACGGGTTTGGTGATTTTTTGGATGGATTACCCTAAAGACCAGAAAAATGGCCGGAGCGAGTAAGAGGTTACCCATAAACTGCGGCTCAATAGCAAAACCATTGGGGTGAGGAAAACCAAAAGAGAGATTAGTACAACCAAGACAGAGTAAAATTCGATCGCCCGGAATATTAAGGGTATTTAAAATAGCTTGTAGCCAACAAAAACCGGAAGCTAAGGTGGCGCCGAAAAGAAAAGGTTTTTCGAGCGAGAGGGGTGTCTTTTTTAATATAATATTTTTATAAAAAGTCAAGAGGGAAAGATAGAGACACCAGATAATGCCAGCGGTCATAAGGCCGCGAAATTTATTGGAGCTCCAGAGGAGAGTGAGCGAAAAATAGAGTGGAATACTACTCAAAATCAAAGGAATTTGTGTTGCTGGCTTGGTAAGTGATACCTTTTTGACAATGAGATTACAGAGATCAATAAAGAGTGCGGGCAGAGATAAGAAGCCCATCAAGAGTAACCATAACAGAGGTAGGGAAAACTCATAATTGGATGATTCAGTAGAAAAAAGTGGGATGACTGGATAGTAAGAAAAAAAGAGAATGATAGGCAAAATCCAAAAGAAGCGGCGGTGAAGAGGGAGAAGTTTTTGATTCAAGTTTTCAAGTTTGTTTTGGAGGTTTTCTAACATGGGTTTTCCCTGTACGTTAAGGTTTTATTTTGGTTCTTTTGGCGTTTTTTGGACTTTTTCGACAAATTGACGAATTTTTCTATGGAAATTTTCAGTACTAAACTTAGTGGTGGTGGCAGAAATTTCTTGAGGCGAAAGAAAAGAATTTACAGATTTTTCTTCAAAATTTTTCAAAGTTTGAACAAGGGAATCGACGGATTGCTCTTCAAAGAAGAGGCCGTTTTTGCCATTCTGAATGTAATCCATGGCGCCACCTTGCTTAAGAGCGATGACTGGACAGCCGGCGGCTAAGGCCTCAACCGGAGCAATACCGAAAGGCTCATTAGACGGAAAAACGAAGGCCTTGGCGTATTTAACAAATTCCTTGAGATTAGATTGAGGTAAAACATCGAAAAAGACCACGTGCTTCGAGCCGGCAGCTTGATTAACTAGTGATTCATGGGCCGCACCGTTGCCGATGAGAATTAAATTAAGCTTAAGCTTCTTGCAAGCAGCAATAATTAAATCTAAACGTTTCCAATTGACTTGACGAGAAAAATTCAAATAAAAGCCTTCAGCGAGGAAACTTTCTGGAAGTTTTTGTAAAATTTCTGGGAGTTCCCTAGTGGATTTCTCAGAGATAATTTGACTTTTATTATGTTTTATGTTGTTTTCTAGTTTTATCTTTGTTTGCTTTTTATTTAAATTATGTTGTGATAATATTTGACAATTTGACTGGATTGTTTCACGATATGGAGCGACAGACTGGAAGTTTTCCACAGCTACAGGTGGATAAATAATCGTGCTTTCCCTTTCGTAGAATTGTTTGATTTCCTGCTGGGCAAAATCTGAGATGGTCAGATAATAATCTGGTCGAGCCGCAGCCTCTAAGTCCTTGCGTCGTAATGTTTTCACCATTAATTTAAAAACTGGACGAACTAAAAAATTCAATTTTCCGAAACCAGGGTCCTCGAGGTATTCCCTGTATTTCCCCCAATAGTACTGGGTCGGGACATGGCAATAACAGATGTGAGCGCCGGGTTTAGTTTTAACGAACTTAGCATCGCAACCAGAAACTGAAATAACTAAATCATAGGCAGTGAGATCGAGATGTTTAAAATAGCTCTGACGTAAGGGAGCGATAAATTTTCTAAGACAGGCTGGCAGGAGATTCAACCAACCGGTTTTAACTTCAGCATCGAGAAACCAATTGATTCCCCTTGGACGATATTGGGAGGTATAAATTGGGGCATCTGGATAAATGCGGTGTAATTCCCTCAGGACTTGCTCGGCACCACCAACCACGGTGAGCCAATCACATACCAGGGCAATTTTTGGCTCGCCAATTTTCGATTGGGCGGATTTTATATTAGTGGTTTTAGATTTAACCATTTTTGAATTGGCAATTTTAGATTCAGCCATTTATTTGGCACCCTTTTGAAAAATCACCGCACGAATGGTCTGAAGAATAATCTGCAAATCGAAGAGTACCGACCAGTTTTGGATGTAATAAAGATCGAGTGAGCGACGCTCATCAAAACTAATATCACGACGACCAGAAACTTGGGCTAGGCCTGTGAGACCAGATTTGACGGTAAGAAGAAGTGAGCGGTCACCGTAATTACGTAATTCCCCTGGGACAAGCGCACGTGGACCAACGAGAGAGATATCGCCGCGTAAAACATTAAATAACTGAGGTAATTCATCGAGCGAGGTGGCGCGCAAGAATTTACCTATGCGCGTGATGCGAGGATCGCTGGCTAAGAAATCACCATTTTTTCGATACTGGTGAGAAAGCTCAGCGGCGGAAGCGATCTTCCCTTCTTTCTCCATTTTGGCGAAGGCTTCTTCTGGGGTCATGCCAGAGTAGGCGGTTTTCATACTGCGAAATTTAAGAATCTTGAATTTACGATTGTATTGTGTGAGGCGATATTCACTGTAAATAGTTTTCGATTTCGGGTCGGAAATTTTGATACAGAGCCAGATAATTAACATCGGAATAAAGGCTAAAATAATACCAATAAGACTAAAAATAATATCCATGATGCGCTTAATAATGCGGGCGTTACCCACAAGTGGCGTAACCTTAACCAAAATAGCCGGTGTACTACCAATAAGCTCAAGTTGTCCCATATGCTGAGAAAGTGCGGCCTCGGACGGGATAAAATAATAGAGGAGATGGTGGTTAATCGACTGACGGTAAACATACTCAGTTTGACGTTCATCGGTTTGGAAAATCACATCGACCGTCTGATCTTTCAAAGCGTCCTTCAGAGAAGAATATTGAAAATGACGGAATTCTTTTGGAATATATTTACTTCCAGCTACCACACCAACCAAGCGGTAACCATCTTCGGGGTAAGCAAGAATTTGATTAATTAAATAAGTAGTGTTCTTCGAATTGCCGACGATAATAGCCCGCTTGATACCGATTTTTTGCAACATAAAACGTTTGCGGAAGAATTTTAAAATTATTCGCATGACTAAGAGCGAAATAAAGCAAGTAAAGACTGCATAAACCGCAATTAAACGGACGGGAAAGAGATTTTCTTGAATAAAAAAATCTAAGGTAATAATACCCATAATACCAACCACCGAAGCCACAAAGAGACGGTAAAGTTCACCCCACCTGGATTTGGCAAAAATTACATCTTTGCGATAAAGTCCCATAATGAAGAGCATAATAATCCAAAGCGGAACCAAGAAGACGAGCGGCAAAATAAATTCCATAGAAGTGAGCTCAAAATAATACGGGCGAGTGTCGAGCTTAGTGCGAATCATGTAGGCAAAAGCAAAAGAAGCGATGATCGCAATAATATCGCCTAAGATGAGAAATAAACGAAAAATAAAATCGGAATTTTTCTTCATTAGTCTTATTTTAACCCAAGAGAAAGCTTTTTTAAAGAGAAAGAAAAAACTATGCAGATTGGCTGCATAGTTTATTTTTTTGAGTGAGGTGGGTCTTTATCTTACTTATTCGACGGTAACCGACTTAGCAAGATTACGTGGCTGGTCGACATTATTACCACGATAGACCGCTAGATAGTAGGCGAACATTTGGCTTAAGAGATTGAAAAGAAGTGGGGTGAGTAACTGAAGTTTGGTATCAATCTTTACCACACCTTCCACTGGCAAATCAACTTCGGTGTCAGAAAAGACAATCACGTGGCCACCGCGTGCCAAAACTTCCTGAATACCAGAAATAGATTTTTCGAACAAGAAACCAGATTGCAACATCACGACCTCAAAGAAACGATCATCAATCAAAGCGATGGGGCCGTGCTTTAATTCCCCAGTCGGATAACCGTTAGCATCAATGTAAGAAATCTCCTTGAGCTTCAAAGCGCCTTCGAGTGCGATAGGATAATTCACGTCACGACCGAGATAAATCGCGTGTTCGTAATTAGTGTAATTCTTAGCAAGTTTGGAAATTTCCTCCTGCTTTTCGTGCAAGATACGCTTGATTTCCTCTGGAAGAAGACTAATTTCGTCAACCAAGGCGGCAACTTGACGAGCGTTCAGACCCTTAGCTTCAGCAATAGTCAGACCGAACATTAAAATGGCAATGACCTGAGAAGTATAAGCCTTGGTACTGGCGACGGAAATTTCCGGACCAGCATGAACATAAGTACCACCGTCGACTTCACGCGCAATGGTCGAGCCAATAGCATTAACGATACCGATAGTTTTGGTACCCTGAGATTTAATTTCACGGAGACAGGCCAAAGTATCCGCAGTTTCACCAGACTGAGAAATAATGAGCGCCACCGAATGATCTGGGATGTAGGCATGACGGTAACGATATTCGGAAGCAATCACCGGCTCAATGGTAACACCAGGTAGAACCTGTTCGATGAGATAAGCGGCAGTATTAGCAGCATAATAAGCGGTACCACAACCAACCAAGATGATGTGCTTAATTTCTTTTAGTTCCTTGACGGAAAGATTTGGGCCACCGAGATGAACGGTATGCTCTTTCGCGTTAATACGTCCACGCAAAGTTTCCTTCAAGCTATCTGGTTGCTCCATAATTTCTTTAAGTAGAAAATGGTCGTAGCCACCTTTTTGAATAGCAGAGAGGTCGGTGAGGATTTTTTCAACTTTCACAGAAACCGGCTGAAGATCAAGGGTTTTAACTTCGACATGATCTTTGGAAATAAGAGCAACTTCACCGTCGTTTAGATAGATAGCATTTTTAGTATTACCGATAAGAGCTGAAGCATCTGAAGCAATGAGAGTTTCATGTTCGCCTACGCCAATAACCAGTGGTGAACCAGAACGAGCGACCACGAGATGCTCAGTATCATCGACTGACATCACGGCGATACCATAGGTGCCAGAAACAAGTTTGAGTGCCTGAGTCACAGAGTCGAGTAAATTATGTGATTCCTGATAAAAACTATCGATGAGAGCCGCCAGTACCTCT
>CALHIA010000058.1 GCA_938030585.1 uncultured Candidatus Saccharibacteria bacterium
AATCCGTTGGTCCAGATGTAAAATCTGTCAAAGCCGGTGACAAAATTATTTTCAAAGAATACTCTACTACCGATGTGAAATTCGAATCTCAAGAATATCTCATCGTTCGTGAAGAGGATATTTTAGCAATTATAAAATAAGGAGAATTATGGCGAAGAAAATTTTTTATGCACAAGAATCTCGGGAAAAAATCTTGAGTGGTGCTAAGCAACTTTATGACGCCGTGAAGGTGACTTTTGGCCCTAAGGGACAAAATGTGGTGATTGAAAAGTCTTACGGCAATCCAACCATTACCCATGATGGTGTGACCGTCGCGGAAGCTGTCGATCTTGGCAGTACCGAAGCTAATCTCGGCGAGCAAGTCGGCGCCAAGCTAATCAAGTCCGCCGCTCAGAAACTAAATAAGGTCGCTGGTGACGGTACTACCACTGTTACTGTCCTCACCTATAATATTCTAAGTGAAGCTAATAAGCTGATTACCGCTGGCGTTAATCCGATGGAACTGCGTGCTGGTATCGAAAAAGCTGGCGCAGAAATCGTCGAAAAAATTAATCAGTCTGCCGAGCAAATTACTGGTGATAGTAAGAAAATCACCGAAGTTGCCACTATTTCCGCTGGTGATGCCGCCATCGGTGAATTGATTGCTGGCGTGATTTCTAAAATCGGTAAGGACGGCGTGGTGACCGTCGAGCCAGGTCAAGGTCTCGAAATGGAGCAGGAAATTGTTGAAGGTTTCAGCTATGACAAGGGTTACAGCTCTCCATTCTTCGTCACTGACGTGAATCGTCAAGAAGCAATTTTTGATAAGCCCCTTATTCTTCTCACCGATAAGAAAATTTCTTCCAATAATGAAATCCTGCCAATTCTCGAAAAAGTCATGCAGTCTGGTCGCAAGGATCTCGTGATCATTGCCGAAGAAGTTAGCGGGGAAGCTCTCTCACTCCTCGTCTTGAATAAACTTAAGGGTGTCTTTAATACTCTCGTCTTGAAAGCTCCTGCCTTTGGTGACCGCCGTAAGGAAATCTTAGAAGACATCGCTGTCCTCACTGGTGCCACTGTTATCTCCGAGGAACGTGGCATGAAGCTCGAAGACGCCGATCTCGACCTCTTAGGTTCTGCGAAGAAAATTATCGCTACTAAGGATGAATCGACCATTATTAGCGGTAATGGCGATAATAAGGAAGTTAAGGCCCGTATTGAGTTGATTAAATCTCAAGCCAATCTCGCTACCTCTGATTACGATCGTGAACAATTTAACAAGCGCGCCGCTGCTCTTCTCGGTAAGGTTGCGGTAATTAAGGTTGGTGGTGCTACCGAAACTGAAATTGATGAGAAAAAGTATCGTGTCGATGATGCCGTCGCTGCTACGAAGGCTGCCCTTGATGAGGGAATTGTGGCTGGTGGTGGTGTCACTCTAGTTAATCTCGCTAACACCTTAGACGATTCTGATCTCGGTGCTAAGATCGTGAAAAATGCCCTCAAGGCTCCATTTATTCACATCACCGAAAATGCTGGTTTGAATTCTCAAGCTCTCCTTTCAGAGGTCGAAAAGGCTAAACCAGGTTTTGGTATCAATGTTATGCAACCAGAAAAAGGTTTGCAAGATTTAAAGAAAGCCGGTGTCATCGATCCAGCTCGTGTTACTCGCGAAGCTGTTCAGAACGCCATTAGTATTTCGGCTACTGCCATCACTATGGGCGCCCTCATTGTCGATATTCCAGAAAAATCCGAACCAGAAACCATGGGCGGAGGTATGTATTAAATAAAAAAGGAGGCGTTAGCCTCCTTTTTTATTATTCGTTAGATAGGAAAGACCCACTTGCTATTTTTAAAACTATAAGCTTGGTCATTCGCCCCTTGGGACGCGGACTTGCGGCCTAGAGCGTGTTTTAAAAAAAGTAAGTGGGTCTTTCTATTTAGTTGTCAGCTTTTTCAATGAGATAGAGTAATGCTTCTGCGCGCTCGGTTTCATCGGTTAAGCTTTTAGCGGTATCGTAGGCGGCAGTAATCATTTCTTTGTCACCAGTCGATTCAATCATCTGTTTATAGACTTTGAATTTTTGATCAGGGTTGATTTTAATCTTATCCATTAATGGATAGAGATCCTGCAACATTTGCTTTTTTATGTCTTCCAATTTACTATCTTCAGCTACGGCTTCAGGAGTTGCTGGAGCGGTAGTATCAAGATTGATTGCTGGCGCTGCAGCTTCGGTATTTACTTCAGTAGTCGCTTCTGCAGGTTTTTCAGCTGTACTCTCTACACCTAGATTGCTCAAATCCATAGCTGGGGCGGCGAAAGTATTTTCCGCATTAGTATTTTCGGTTGGCTCCAAAATTGGGGCTGGACCTTGATTAGTTAAATCTTGCATGACTTGTGAAGCTCCATTATTTTCGAAAGTTGGAGCAGAATTCGTACTATTGCCGGTAATAGTTTCTGTTGGCACACCAAAAGTTGCGCCAGGATCAAAAGCTGGCATTGCGCTATCGGTTGGTGGCATCGGAGGGATGCCGAATTGATTTTGTATTTGATTTAGGTCGGCGTTATTGCCATTATCTGTCCCTGATGCCAGATCCATACCCACCTCTCTTTTAATATTTTACTATTTAATTAACTACCAAGATTTTACCATAAACATTATGAAAAAACAATTTTAAAATTAGCTTTTTAAGGTATTTAAATAAGTTTTTAGTAAGTTAATTTCATTATTATTTAATTCAACTTCAATTATTGAAGCATTGTCTATTTTAGATTTTTTAATTTTTTTCTGGCAAATCTCTCCAATTTTTTTACTCACAATTGATAGTAGGCGACCATGAGAAAAAACAATAATTTCGCTATTTTGATTTTCTTTATAAGTATCAACTAAGAAATCTAAAAACCGTTCCAGAATTTCACGAATATTTTCTCCACCGCCAAAGCGAATTTCTTGGTCACCGGCAATTTGTTTCTTGGCAATATTTTGCATCTCTGGGTTATTTCGATCATCGGTAAAAATTCCGTAGTCAATTTCTTTTAGGTGATTATCAATTATAATTTTTGGTTTATTAACTAGGCCAGATTGTAATATTTCTGCACTTTCGACAGCTCGTTTCATTGGTGATGAAAAAATCCGCACAATATTACAATTCTGGAAGGCTGGTATGATTTCCCGTATTTGATTTTCACCTTTTTTAGATAAATCATTTTGATTATCCATAGAAAAATCCGCTGATACTAAACCTAGATTAGCCAAACTTTCTCCATGACGAATTAAATAAATTTTCATAAAATTGCTAAAATCATCATAACGCTTTTGTTTGGCAAATGTCTACCCCTGTCTTATAATAAAAAAGACTTGTTAGTACATTACTAGTTTTTGGAAAATATGAAAGGGGGAACTAATGGTTATTTTAGATCGTGAGGTTGTCGTTTATTTAGAAGAATCTTATTTGGTGCAAGCGGAAAAAGTTCACCGTTTACATTATAAATTACTTCAAACTATCGATAATGCTTTGCTGCAGTCGCAGGGAATTGCGCTGGATTCGCATCGGTGTAATGAAGAAAAACTTTTTTCCACCGAAGAACGTCATCAGACTTTTAATCGTCTAGCTTTTTATCATGCTCGTTGTCATGAGTTCACGCGCCCACTCAGTCAGGAGACTAATTTCTCGGCCATTTACGAGAATCTTGTCCAGAGTGCACGCCTACTTTCTGAACTTTATGCTTTTTATGAGCAATTTTTAATCCGAAATGAAGAGAAGGAATTATCCCATACAGAGTTGCCTCAGCAAAATCGTAAGCAAATGGATGATCTCGACCAGGCTCGGCAGGAAGTAGCTCGGCAGCTAAGATATTTTTCGATTCAGGCTACTAGTCTGGAGCCAGATATTAAGTCAATGCTTTTGGCTCGTCGTATTCCCATGGAAAAGAGTTATCGTTTGACCGACGGTATTCAATATCGACCGGTCTGCCAAACTATTCGAAGTCTCTTTTCTCAGAAAAATTCTCAGCCAAAATTAGCAAAATCATCATTCAATAATCTTTCCGAAAATCTATCGGTGCGAGTTGGTCCCATGAAACCAGTGGACCCTAGTGTTCTTAAAATCATTGAATCACTCGCCTATCTCTCATAAAACATCGCTCATGCGGTGTTTTTTCTGTTATAATCGAAAAAAAGGAGGTTATATGTGTGGAATTGTCGGATATGTTGGAAAAAATAACGCTCAAGAATTCTTACTCTCAGGCCTTAAGCGCCTAGAGTATCGTGGTTATGATTCAGCCGGTGTGGCAACTCTTGATCAAAACCAGAACCCTACGTTACTACGTGCGGTTGGCAAGATCGTCAATCTAGAAGCTAAAATTAAAGATCATTATACATCTGATCATATTGGTATCGGTCATACCCGTTGGGCTACCCATGGTAATCCATCTGAAACCAATGCTCACCCACATCATGTTGATAGCATTTTTTTGGTTCATAATGGTATTATCGAAAATTATAAAGCCTTGAAAAAAGAGCTCTCTGAGAAATATCAATTTAAGTCCGAGACTGATACAGAGGTACTGGCGGCTCTCATTGATAGTTTTTATCAGGAATCGCATGATTTGCTCGACTCTGTGACTCAGGCGCTCAAACTCGTCTCTGGTACTTATGGTATCGCTGTAATGTCTGCGGATGATACTGAACATCTCGTGGTCGCTCGCTCTGGTTCGCCACTGGTTATCGGCGTGGGTGAACATGAAACCCTCATCGCCTCAGATGC
>CALHIA010000059.1 GCA_938030585.1 uncultured Candidatus Saccharibacteria bacterium
GTAAGTCAAAACTGTTTGCATGGAAATTTCCCCAGTGTGCCCCTTAATCGCATTTTCAATTGGCCAACCATCAATTACTAATCTATCTGTATTGTAATAAGTCGTCTCTGGCGTCATCACTCCAGAATCAATCGCCGCCGCAATAGCAAAAGTCTTACACACCGAAGCCGAGTTAAAAGCGTTCATCGTCGCATCGGTTTGAAAGACCTTCGCATCGGTCACCTTGGCGTATTCTGCCGGATTATAACCTGGTTTACCCGCCATCGCCAAAATTTGTCCCGTCGCCGGATTCATCACGATCGCCGACCCATAGGTAATATTAAATTTTTTCGTTACTTCATCCACTGCTTCTTCTGCTTTTTTCTGAATATTGCGGTCAATCGTCAACACCAAATTCTTCCCGTCTTTTGCCGGAATTTTCACGTTCTCATTACCAATCGTCAGTGGCACATTATTCGAATCTTTCACGGTTTTCAGCAACCCATTTTCCCCTGTTAGCTCCTTATTTAAGCTACCTTCTACTCCGTATTGACCTTCCCCATCTTGATTCACGAAACCCAAAACCTGCGCTGCCATTTCCCCTTCTGGATACACCCTGGTCGTAGCCTCCTGCTCGTAAACTCCGGTCAAATCCGCGTTTTTCAAGTTATTCGTTTCCGCGTATGGCACATCTTTCGCCACCACAAAATACTTACGCTCCGGATCCGCAAAAACCTCATCCCAACTCGCTTTAGTGCGGTAATTCCCCACCATTTCGTCAATTTTCTTGGTAATTTCCTCTCGTTTTTTCACCACCAAACTTGGATCAATCGAAATTGTATAGGTTTTTTTATTCATCACAATTGGTACCGGCGTATCACCATCTAGAAAATAAATTTCCCCGCGCTTGGCAAAAATTGTCGACTTCATAATCTGTTGCTGATTCGCTTTTGCAGCATAAATTTTATGATTTACCACCTGTAAGCGAAACAGCTGAATCACAATCAAACCAAACACCAAAAAACAGAGACCCTGAATCAAACTCGTTCGTGACTTCAACCTCTGTTTTCTCATATGCTTAATTATAGCATAAGGGGCTTATTTTTTATTCACATCCGACTTCTGTTTTACTTCAGATTTCTTCATCCCCTCCGACTTTTTCGCGTCATCAATCTTCTTGCCAGCGTCAGTCTTCTTTGTTTCTCCACCCATTACCATTTGAATCGTGCGATTCAATTGTTGCTTAATTTTATTACGCGCATGTGGCGTAATAATTTTATCCAACCAACTCGGCTTCACCATTTGATTTTTCGAAGTCAAAATTTCCACCACGTCACCATTTTTTAATTTAGTGTTCAGGCTCGAAAGTTTACCATTAATCTTCGCACCAATCACATGTCCACCCACTTCCGAATGCAAACGATAGGCAAAATCGAGCGGCATCGACCCCACCGGTAAATCAATAATATCCCCCTTCGGCGTATAAACGAAAAGCTTATCCGCAAACAGGTTGATCTTCAATTTCTTCATATCCACCTGCTTCCCCTCTTTCAGTTGCGCTGCCGCCATCTGTAATTCCGAAATCCAGAGTAAGTTCGTTGGCAAATGCTGAATCTTCCCCATCTTATAATTTTCCGTCAATTTTTGTTCATTATAGAAAAAGCTCGCCGCGAGACCTCGTTCCGCATATTCATGCATATCTTTCGTGCGAATCTGAAATTCCACAATCCGCTTATCTTTCGTTATCACCGTCGTATGTAGCGACTGATAACCGTTCTGTTTTGGCATCGCCACATAATCCTTAATTCTCCCCGTCATCGGCGTATACAGCGCGTGAATAATCCCCAACGTCAAATAACAATCCGTCACATCTTCCACAATAATTCGAAGCGCCGTCAGATCGTATACTTCATCGATATTCTGATTATATTTTGCCAATTTTTTATGCAAAGAATAAACCGACTTCACTCGCCCATCAATTTCAAATTTAATCTTCTCTGCCGCTAGCTTCCCCGAAACTTCTTTTTTGATCTTTTCTAGACTCTTCTCCGCGGATTTATTGCGCTCTTCGATTAATTTTTTCAAAAATTCAAAACGCTTTGGGTCAACATAAGAGAACGCAATATCGGAAATCTCCACGCGCAGTCTCCCCATATTCAAACGGTCCGCCAGTGGTGAAAAAATTTCTAGCGATTCCTTACCAATCTTCTTCTGCTTCTCTGGTGGCAAAGCCGACAAAGTCCTCAAATTATGCAAACGATCGGCTAGTTTGATTATCAAAACCCGAATATCCGCCCCCGTCGCAATCAAAAGTCTCAAGAGATTGTCTTTCGTCGCCGGCAAATAAGTGTCAATATCGCGCATCCCCTGTCTAGCCTTACCTAGTTTAGTTACGCCATCCACGAGAAATGCTACCGTTTCACCGAATTTTTCCTTGATTTCATCCAGTGTCACACCGGTATCTTCCACCGTGTCATGAAGCACCCCAGCTATCACCGTATCTTCATCCATTCCCCACTCACGCAAAATATTCATTACCGCTAGCGGATGGATAATATATGGCTCACCCGACCTTCGCTTCTGCCCCTCATGCGCCTGGGTCGCAAAATCAATTGCGGCCTGTTCTCTCTCTGTTATTTGCGGTTGAACACATTTTTTACTCATTATAATCTCGCTAATAATCTCTGTAATTCATCTTCATTTTTACAAGCAAAAGTCACACTGCGCCCCCTCACGCGTACTTTTGCCGCATATTTTTCACTCAATTCGTTCTCTTGATGTAGATAAACATTAGTTTTCAGTAAATTCGCCGAACTTTTCTTTTTATGCTCCGCAATGTAACGTTCCACTCTGCGTGCCGTCCACCCCTCTTCAATAATCATCGGCAAAATTTTCTTCACCATTTCCGGATCTGCCGAAATCAAAGGTCGCATCACCCCCTCCGTTAACTTATGTTCGACCATCACATGCTTCACTTCATCCGGCAAGTTCAAAAGTCGCATCGTATTAATTACCGACGAACTACTCTTACCCACCCGCTTGGCAATTTCTTCGGGTTGTAAATTAAATTGATTTTTCAATTTAGCATAAGCCGTCGCCATTTCAATCGCATTAAGGTCTTCGCGCTGCGCATTCTCAATAATCGAAAGTTCTAATTGATTTTGCGCATCAAGAGTACGAATAATCGCCGGAATTTTCTCTAATCCCGCCATCTTCGAGGCTCGATAACGCCTCTCACCTGCCACAATCTTATATTTATTACCCTCAGCTACCACCACAATCGGCTGTAAAACTCCGTGCTCACGAATCGAATCCGCTAGCGCCGCCAAAGCCTCTTCCGAAAAATCCTTACGTGGCTGATCGCTTTCTGGCACGATTTTCGTAAGATCAAGCTCTGTCAATTGACTCTTCGAGCTATCTTCCGACAAAGTAATATCAAAATCATCCTCTACGATATCCGTAGGGATTAAACTTTCAAACCCGCGACCCAAACCTTTTGCCATTTTCACACTCTCTTTTTCTTTTTACACTCTTTTTAATACTTCTTTTGCTAATTCTTTGTAAGCCTTCGCACCCTTACTGAATCGGTCATAATCCCCCACCGGCACACCATGGCTTGGTGCCTCCGCTAATCTTACATTACGTGGAATTGTCGTCTCGAAAACCTTATCCCGGAAGTACTTTTTAATTTCCGCTAGTACCTGTACCGATAAAGAGGTACGCTTATCGTACATTGTCGCTAGTACCCCTAATAATTTCAAATTTGGATTCATTGCCTTACGCACTAATTTCACCGAATCCATCAGCTGCGCTACCCCTTCCAGCGCGTAAAATTCCGTCTGTACCGGCATCAAAAGATAATCTGCCGCGATCATTCCATTCACCGTTAATAATGAAAGACTTGGCGGCAGGTCGATAATTACAAAATCATAGTTATCACGCACTTCATTAATCGCATTCTTCAACTGAACAAATTTTTTACTCAGCTTCGTCATCTCGACTTCGGCATTAGCCAGCTGGGGTGTAGTTGGCGCCAAATCCAAACCCTTAAATTTAGTGTTCAAAATTATTTCTGGTAATCGCCTCTCACCCAGAATCACCTCCGACATCGTATTCGAAAGCTCATTGTTCATATAATTACGCTCGAACTGCGCCTTATCAATACCCAGACCCGACGTCGCATTTCCCTGCGGGTCAAAATCAATTACTAAGACTTTTTGTTTTTCTTTCATCAAATAGTACGCCAAATTAATCGTGGTCGTCGTCTTACCGACCCCGCCTTTTTGATTTGTTATACAAATTACCTTCGCCATATCTATTTATATATTACCATAATATTTATAAGAATAATCATTATCACAGAAAAAAGCTTCCATAAGCCCCAAAAAAGACCCCGTAGGGCCTTTTTCTTATTTGATTGAAGTAATTTCAATCACACTGTATTTTTGGCGGTGACCAGTTTCTTTGTGGACACGCTTCTTTGAGTGGTAGCGGATTACGCGGATCTTATCACCAGCGATTTTCTCTTCTACTACTTTAGCTGAAACCTTGACACCTTTGACTTCTGGCGTACCCACGAGGGTTTTATCGCCATCAATTACAAGTAAAGCACCAGTTTCGAGCTCTTTAGTTCCTTCCGGGAGGAGGTCCACCCGTAGGGTCTCACCCTCAGCTGCGATATATTGCTTACCGCCGATGAGTACAACTGCCTTTTTCATAATATTCCTTAATGTATTATTAACTTTGACTATTCTAGCATATTTGTTCGCTTTTTTCAATAACTGGTCATAAAATTCAGTCTATTTTAATTCTCGCTCGATTCCCCACTCAAAATTTTTCAAAAAAAAGAACCCCGCTCTCATAGGGTTCTTTTTCGTACTTAATCGTCTACACGATTACATTAAATCGAAAGGGCTTTTATTCTTGATCTTCATGTTGCTTTTCTAAGGCCTTAAGTTGCTTAGTCGAAGCAATGTAGTAAGCAGTACCGATACCAATCATGGCGGTCACCACCACTGCTAATACAGTTTCAGAAGCACCCGTGTGAGGGAGTTCCTTTGGGGTATTAGGAGTTTTTGGCTTATCTGCGCAATCACGACGCACTGTGACTTTTACCTTACTATGAATCGTAGTGTCGAGCACCGCGATAGCTGAATTATTGTAAGTTACCGTGTCACCACATGGGAAGATTTTTTCATCTTCAGAGAATTTTACCTTGTAAGTAATGAAAGCTTCTTCACCGGCATTGTAATCACCGATATTAAAACCATTTTTGAAGAGATTTTCCTTTTCAAAACCAGCAGAACGAGGAGTCTTCAAGAAAGTCGTACCAGGAACTGCAGTCATACCAGTACCGAGCAAGTCATAAGCAGAAACTCCGCGTTGAATTGTCGTACCAGTGTTTTTATAACGCAATTTAAAATCGATGGTTTCACCTGGAGCTACCGTAATTTCCGTACGATAATCATTCATATTTTCCTTAGAAGCCATCTTTTCACCGGTGAAACCAGCTTTATCAGCCTTAATGCGGAATTTTACATAACCGGCATATTCATTACAGCCAGGGATTGCACCCCAGTAGTTCTTTGTGTAACCTAGGAATGTCCCACCATCTTTACCGAAGAGTGCGTCGTCATTCAAAGTAGAACCATTTAATGAACCACTATTGCTTAATTTTGCAGAATTTGGTACATAACGCAAAGAAACGGTTTCTTTTGCATGTAAATAAGATGTACTCCAAACTTCTTTTGGCGTAGCATTCGAAGCTGAGATAGTACCCTTAATTACCGCAGCATGTCCTGCCTCAAGCCTATCCGTGATTTTATCCATTCGCAAACGGACATTTTGTGCAATACCACGATGATCGCCATCATTTAATTTAGCGGAAGCGTTATTGTGATAATACACAAAAACCTCATATTCTGAACCCGGCTCAACAGTTACATTGTTAGAAAACTTATCCTGACTTCCAACCTTACGGACGCGGACAAAGTTAGATTCATCACCGATTTCCGGATTATCTGTCATTGAGTTAAAAGTGACATGATCCGCTGGGTTACTCCATGTGTATGTCGGACGATTTTTTGGGCCCCATGTCTCAATCCCCTCTGCATGGACAGCTCCGTGAATTTGACCAAGACTGAACGCACCTGCGACCACTGCCCCAATCACTGGAAAGATACGGCGCGCAGAACTACGCATATCTTCCCAGGTTTTTGTTTTTATGTTTATGTTCATCGATCTCCTTTCGATTAAGATCCTAAACTCATTTTAGACTATTTTTGGTTTTTGTACAATATATTTGTTCAATATTTTTTCTTCTCTATTGAGTACAATTATTGTTCAGAACTGGAAGTTGTATCTACGGTAGTAGTTTGCCCAGATTCGTGAGCAAGTGTATTGTCGGCTTTCGCTTCTTTAGCGATATTTCCTAAATCGTTATCACTAAAAGTCTTGTCTTCACTATGAGAGCCTTGAATATCTTGCCTCTCTACTGGTTTTTCTTCGGGCAATACTGAACGGTTTTCCGCATCAACTTGTTTTTCTGTTGCTACGCCTTCTTGATGGACGATACCCTGGCTATTGTCTTGAGTGGTTACATATGAGTTTGGCGTCAAATCCTGTTTAGCTGCTTCTCTCACCATTTGGTCGAATACGGCTTTATCTTCTATTTCACTTCCAGGTAGCTGTTTTGTTGCATCATGATTTTCATCACCAAATTCATAAATTGCC
>CALHIA010000060.1 GCA_938030585.1 uncultured Candidatus Saccharibacteria bacterium
CCTACAACCGTCTCGGCATTCTCTATGCTAAATCACAAAATTACGACGAAGCTATCGAATGTTTCGAAATCGCCCAGTCCCTCGACAGTAACCCATCCTCATTACATAACGTAGGGTTAATTTACCTCGAGACAGGCGCCTATGAAAAAGCCAGCATGGCCTTTCAGCAAGCCTTGAAACTTGAAGGCAATGTACCAGCTCGTTTTATCGTACTCGCTAAATCCGAAGAAAAACTCGGTCACCGCAAGGCCGCCGTCGAAGCACTTGAATCCGCCTATGCCCTTGACCACTCTATTTCTACCCTTCGCCACATTCTCAGTATTTACGAAGATATGAGTGACACTGAAAACATCCAAATTGTTACCGCTAGAATCGAGCAACAAGTCGCCGAGGACGAGTTAAAGAAAAAACAGGAACTCGCTAAGAAGCAAAAACGCACGATAGTCAAAAAACCAGTTCGCGCCGCGAAACCAGCGAAGATTTTCTATCCAAAAGCTAAAAAGCCCACCACTAAATCCAGCGGATCCACCAGTCAAACCAGCACTGAACGTACCATCCAAGATGCCAAACTTAGTGCCACTGCCGTTTCTCGTCCGGCGGCTACCCGCACCTCTACTCGTCGTCGCAAGATGATTCAGTAGTTATATTCAAAGAATCTACTTGGATAGCTATCTCTTTTTTTAAATAATCAATTCGATCTAGTATTTTTCACTCATCTCGCGGTTGTGAAGAACTCAAACTCATGTTAAAATAAGAAAGTACTTATGAGTACGAATCGCCGCGTTAGCTCAGCTAGTAGAGCAGCCGCCTTGTAAGCGGCAGGTCGTCGGGGCAGAGCCGACACGCGGCTCCACGAGGAGAAAGAACAAAAAGAACATTTTATGTTCTTTTTTTAGATTTTTAGCATCGAGAAGTAAAAGAGAATATAATTATCTTTTACTTTGAGTGGTAAAAATATAAATAAAGAAGCTATTTTTAGCTTCTTTATGTTATTTCGACGAGTGGCCGCGTGTATTTCAATACACGCGCTCCTAATCCACCCCCATCATTCTTTTTGCATACTCCGCCGCATCTTTCACCATTCTCTCACAATGACCATACCCCTCAGCTATCACCAATTTTGCTTCCGGATACCTCTTCGGAATTTTTCTTCTTGCCAATCTCAAATCCGAATCATTTTCACCATAAGAAAACACGCAAGATTTTTGCATTTCCGCATTCATCTCCGGCAGCCGCACATTCGAACAGTCTCGCACAATACTTTTTATACTCAGAGGATCCATCTTCAAAAATCTCTCCGCCATCACCACACCAGCTTGGTCTCCAAACATTTTGGACATTTTCCTTACCGCTAGCTTCGGGTCTTTTAGACCTTTCTTCTGTTTCATGAGCATTATTTTAGTCATTAAAAATCCGCGCAATCTCGAGTTTTCATAAAAACTTACGCCCTCGAAAAATAGTCGTCTAAATCTAATTTCACCGCGATTTAATACCTCAAATAACACCACCCCGCCCAGCGATGCCGCAAATCCCAAATCTATCTTAGTTATTCCGTGCTCTAATAGATATTGCGTTAAAATCCGCGCCTCTTCCGCCGCACTAACATATACTTCGTTCATCGCCTCACCATGCCCCGACAAATCCGGTATAATGAATCGATATTCATTGGTTTCTTTCAGAATATTCTCCACCAAAAAAGTCCTCATCGACTCACTCGAAGCCAACATTGGATGTATTAAAAGCATTACCTTTGATTTTTCTGGATACAAATCGTGTATCACCATAAAACATTTCCTCCCTGAAGAGAAAAAAGCTCCGACCTTGACGATCGGAGCTACGCTTGCTTCACAAAAGGGTGCCATTTTTGTTAGTCAAGCCACATGATAAAGACCCTCTCGGATCGCCAAAAATCACACTTATCATAAATCTCTCTCCCAAAATTTATTCAATAATGGCATCCTTAAGTCTATATTAGCACAAACAAAATAAAATGTAACAAAAATCTGAAAAATTCCTGAAAAATCTTTAAAAAAGAGTTGTCTAAAAACACACAAATTCTATCTTACCATAAACATTATCAAAATCAATAAAATTTTTACATTTTTCCCACCAAAAGTTATAATAAATCTATGGAAAATTCTACACCTCAAAATACTCAGTCCGCTAACAAAAAACGCGCCCAGCTCGCCTCCCTAATCGTTCTCGCTACTCTCGCCATTCTTTCGACCATTACTGTAATTGTGATGCCGCTTATGAATAAAAACTCCTCAGACAAGACAGCCGAATCAAGCCTAAATGAATCAGCCGAATCCACTCAGACTAAAAACACCGATCAACCAACTTCGAAACAATCTCAAGGAACCGAATTCGCCTTTAATCACGAATCCGACATCGATCTTGGTAGTAACAAATCAAATATTTATATTTTCTGGGGTGACGGTTGCCCACATTGTAAAGCTCTCGCCAAATTCATTTCCAAACTACCAGCTGAAACCAAAAATAAAGTTAATATCTATTCCTTCGAAGTTTGGGGCGACAAAGATAATAAAACTTTCATGAAGAATTTCGGTAAATTCCTGGATCAAGACGTGCGAGGTGTACCATTTATGGTAATCGGTGATAAGATTTTCGACGGATATAGTTCTGGCGATACCAAAACCGACCAGCAAATCCTTGACGCCATTAATACCATCATCAAGAACCAGGGAAGTACCGACCAATACAAGCTCTACAAAAAGGCCTAATTTCACGAAGAGCATAAAAATAGAATATTTTACACAGAAAACTATTTCACGCTAACAGATTATGATCTAGTACGTATTCCAAAATTTTACAATCTCTTTGAGTAAAATAACTCTGAATCAACGAACTTTCATCTGAATCACCTTTATGTTCAATGATAAACTTTTTCATATTTTTTAAGACATCCACTGGGTTCATCTTTAAACATTTGGCATCGAATTTAATTTCATCCCCATCGGGGTGAATTTCTTGCGCCTCTCCATATGGCTCCGCTATAAATATATGCGAAGTTTGCGTCTGATCTTTTACAACTCCAATCTTGCGTATATTTTTTACCATATAACCAGTTTCCTCATAAGCTTCACGCATAAAAGTCTGCTCTGGAGTCTCATCATTTTCCTTACCACCTCCCGGTAGCTTGTATTGGCCGATCCGCTCTTTAAAGAAAACCAAAATATCACCGTCAGAAAATTGTATAACTCCCCGAGATGCTTCTCTTGGCCAACAATCTACAAAATCATCAAGAAAGATATTTCCATAATCCTCATAAATAATATTATCGTTAATAACTTCATCTGTCACAGTATTAGTCTCATCTTTCTTATTCATATTATAAAGTGGTTTTATAATCCCATGTCCACCCCTAATTTAAACTTATTGAAGCTCCCATCAAGTCACATTACACTCATCATATACTATTTATCTTATTTTAGGTAGTTTCATTATTGGAGTTATTACTTTTATGTTTATGCTTTTTCAAGTATAAACTTATAATTAAAAACACTTCTCATAGTAAGTATTTTTCTTAACCAAAAAGCCCCGCATTCCTGCGAGGCTCTTTTTTTGGAGATTAATTGCGACTTACGATAACATTGGCATCGATATCCTTAAACAAATCATCGCGGTTAAAGTTAAACTCGTGCCCAACCAGAGCATCGGTACCATCCTTGATGTAAGTCGGGATGTACCATAAAATCCGAGATGTAACTACCAGGCTGTGACTCGAGCCGGTCTCTCAGGTCTTCCACTCCTCTGATATTAATAATACCTCAGGTGTAGCATCCTTACTCGGTCCGATTACTTTCGTGGTAGAATCTTCTTTTGATATCTTCGTAATCACGTTTTCTTTTTAGTGACTCACTTTCGTGTGACTCACTTCCGCCTTTCTCGATAGTCTCCAGCCCAGAAAACCGCAGAGATGGAAAATCATCCTCACCATAGAGATCACCTGGGATAATACCGAGTAACATATCCTGTAGTAAATTATTCATCGAATTATTCATTATATACCTCCATCTTAATGTGCGCAGATTAAAAGTAACCTATCTAACTATATTCTATATTTTTTTAAAAATTTATCAATATTAGCATAATAACAATATCTACCTATTTTTATTGGTAATACTTATTGCCTTTTTGTTGCAAAGGTCCTGGACCTTAACGTTTTTCTTGACATTTTTAATAATATGTGATAGAATATAGTCATAAAAGGTTA
>CALHIA010000061.1 GCA_938030585.1 uncultured Candidatus Saccharibacteria bacterium
CCAGAGGGCGCTAACATCGGTTTGGTGTTGAACCTGGCGACTTATGCTCGAATTAACGAATATGGCTTCATTGAAGCTCCGTACGTCGTAGTAAAGAATGGTAAAGTCACCGACGAAGTTATTTACGTCGACGCTAGTGTCGAACGCGATATGGTGATCGCTGATACTTCAGTAAAATTAAACGCCAAAGGCGAATTTGAAGACGAATGGGTCTCCGCTCGTGTGAACGGTCAGCCAGTTCAGATTGAATCTGCTAAGGTTACCCACGTCGATGCCGCTCATAAGGAAATTCTCGGTATCTCCGCCGCTCTGATTCCATTCGTGGAAAAGAACCGTGTCGACCGTGCACTCATGGGTTGTGCCATGCAGAAACAGGCTGTGCCTCTTCTTCGCAATCAAGCTCCAACCGTTGGTACTGGTATTGAAAATGATATCGCTCGCGCCACTTCTCAACTTATCGTCGCCGAAGGTGATGGTGTAGTCGAAAAGGCCGACGGTCAATCCGTAATCGTGAAATATGCTGACAAAACTTCTAAGGAATATATTGTCGAGCATTTCGAACAGACCAACTCTGATCAATGTTACAACCAACGCTGTGTGGCTGTGCGTGGTCAAAAAGTTAAGGCTGGTGACACTCTTATCGAAGGTGCTTCTCTTGAAAATAATGAGCTCGCTCTCGGTCGTAACCTTCTCGTGGCCTTCATGCCATGGCGTGGTTACAACATGGATGACGCCATCGTGATTTCTCGCAAACTTGTCGAAGATGATACTTTGACCTCTATTAACATTAAAGATTTCGATGTAGAAGTTCGTGAAACCAAGCTTGGTCCAGAACAAGTTACTCGTGATATCCCTAACGTTTCTGAACACGCTCTTCGCCACCTCGGTGAAGATGGTATCGTAACTGTAGGTTCCGAAGTCAAAAACGGCGATATTCTCGTCGGTAAGATTACCCCTAAGGGTGAACAGGAACTCAGCTCTGAGGAACGTCTGCTTCGTGCTATCTTCGGTGAAAAAGCCAAAGATGTCCGCGACACCTCAGTTCGCATGAGTGGTGGTACTTCCGGTAAAGTTATCGGTGTCCGCATCTACACTCGCGAACAAGGTCACGAACTCAAGGCTGGTGTTCTCATGCAGATCAAGATCTACGTCGCTGAAATGCGTAAGATTCAGGTCGGTGATAAGATGGCAGGTCGTCATGGTAACAAGGGTATCGTCTCTAAGGTCGTCCGCCAGGAGGATATGCCCTTCCTCG
>CALHIA010000062.1 GCA_938030585.1 uncultured Candidatus Saccharibacteria bacterium
AGTGAATACTTTGGTTACTTCCTCGAGGAAAACCCAGCAATCGCGAAAAAGATTGTCGGGAAAGCGACCTTGGCAGCGCGTGCCCGCAAGGCTGCGAGAGCCGCACGTGATAACGTAATTCGTAAGGGTGCCTTTGAAGGTTTGAATTTGCCTTCGAAATTGGCCGACTGCTCTTCCAGAGACCGTTCAGAGTGTGAACTCTTCATCGTAGAGGGTAACTCGGCGGCTGGTTCGGCTAAGGAAGGTCGTAATTCGAAGATTCAGGCGATTTTGCCACTTCGTGGTAAGGTGTTAAATACCGAGCGCGCGAGATTAGATAAGATGTATGCGAATGCAGAGTTGGTATCTTTGATTAAGGCTCTAGGTGTAGGAATTGGTGACCAGTTTGATATTTCTGGACTGCGCTACTTTAAGATTGTCTTCATGACCGATGCGGATGTGGATGGTGCACATATTTCGACGCTGCTTTTGACTTTCTTCTTCCGCTATATGCCAGAGGTGGTAAAGGGTGGACATGTCTATTTGGCGAAGCCACCACTGTTCGGTTTGATTAAGGGTACGGGTGCGAACCGTAAAATTGATTATATTTATGATGAAGCAGCCCTGGAAGAAAAATTGACTCAGCGCATTGAGGAACGTAAGAAAGAAGGCTTGAAGATAAATCCAGAGGACGAACGCTTTAAGCAGGCTGGCTATACGGCACAGCAACGCTTTAAGGGTCTTGGTGAAATGAATGCGCAGCAACTTTGGGATACGACAATGAATCCAGATAATCGCGTGTTGATCCGGGTGAATATTGAGGATGCGGAAAAAGCTGATGCGATCTTTACAAAATTGATGGGTACGGAAGTTGAACTACGTAAAAACTTTATTCAGTCGCGTGCCGCCTCAGTTAATATTGATGATTTGGACTTCTAAGGAAAGGATGAGAAATGACGAAAAACGATAAAAAAGTTCCACAAGAGCCAAATGATGAAAAAATCAATGCTGAGATGAATGCGGCAGAAAATGTCGCAGAAGGAATGATTGAAGAAGCTGTAGAAGAGATGGAAGATGCTCATTTGGGTGGATTAACAGCGCACCGTGCAGTGGATGGTGTAGAAGAATTGACGGTCGAAAATGTAATGGAAGATTCCTTCCTACGTTATTCGATGTCGGTGATTATTGACCGTGCCTTACCAGATGTGCGTGACGGTCTGAAGCCAGTGCATCGCCGTATTCTTTATGCCATGTATAAAAACGGTTGGCGCGCACCACATGCTACGGTGAAGTCAGCACGTATCGTCGGTGAAGTGATGGGTAAATATCACCCACATGGCGACTCTTCGATTTATGATGCGATGGTGAACTTGGCGCAGCCTTGGAAGATGCGTTATACCTTGGTAGAAGGTCAGGGTAACTTCGGCTCGATGGACGGTGATGATCCAGCGGCTTCACGTTACACGGAGGCTAGAATGGATAAGGTGGGGGCTGAGCTTCTGGCAGACATCGAGAAGGAAACCGTAGATTTTCGTGATAACTTCGACGGTACAGAGAAAGAACCAGTAGTTTTGCCAGCAGCCTTGCCAAATATTCTTTTGAACGGTCAGATGGGTATCGCGGTCGGTATGGCGACTAATATTCCACCACATAACCTCGGTGAAGTAGTGGATGCGACGGTGGCTTTGATTGAAAACCCAGAGGCAAGTCTGGAAGATTTAATGAAGCACGTGAAGGGTCCAGATTTTCCAACGGGTGCCGAAGTTTATGGTGGCGCACCGATGAAACAGGCTTATGCGACTGGTAAGGGTTCGGTGACCATTCGGGCGGTGGCCAATATTGAAGAGCGCAAGAACGGCCGTTTTAATATCGTGATTACCGAAGTACCTTACGGAATGAGTAAGGAAGGTTTCATCGAGAAGGTTCGTCAGTTGGTTTTGGATAAAAAATTGACCCACATCGCGGACGCACGTGATGAATCGGCGCGTGGTAAGATTCGTGTCGTAGTAGAACTGAAAAAAGATGCTTACCCAAAGAAGATTTTGAATCAGCTCTATAAGATGACGGATTTGCAGACCAATTTCCATTATAATGTGCTGGCTTTGGTGAACGGAATTCAGCCACGGATTATGGGTTTGAAGGAAATTTTGGCAGAGTTTATTAAGCACCGCCAAAAAGTGATTCGTCGCCGTACGGAATATGATTTGCGTAAGGCTAAGGAACGCGCGCATATTCTTGAAGGTTTGAAGATTGCGCTGGATAACATCGATGAAGTGATTAAAACGATTCGTGAATCGTATGATGATGCCGATAAGCGTTTGATGGAACGTTTTGGTTTATCAGAGATTCAGGCTGCAGCGATCTTGGCAATGCAACTACGTCGTTTGCAAGGCTTGGAACGCGATAAAATTGAGGCGGAATTACAAGAATTGATGGCTCTGATTGCGAAGTATGAAGAAATTTTGGCAGATGAAGCGAAGATTTTGAACGTAGTGAAGGAAGAACTCCTAGCTATGAAAGAAAAATACGGCGATAAGCGTCGCTCGAAGATTTTCAATCATGAACTAGGTAAGTTCTCGGAAGAAGAATTGATTCCAGAAGAAGAAAGTGTAATTTTGCTGACAGCAGAGAATTACATTAAGCGCGTATCACAGACTGATTTCCGTCGCCAAAACCGTGGTGGTAAAGGAAAGAGGGGCATGACTACGAAGGAAGAAGATGTAATTTCGCAGATTTTGACGACAAATTCGCATGATTATCTTTATATCTTCACTTCACAGGGTCGTATGTTTAAAATGAAGGCCTATGAAGTGCCTCAGGCTTCCTTGACGGCTAAGGGTACGGCAGCGGTAAATCTGTTGAATATGCATCCAGATGAGAAGATTACGGAGATTATTAAATATAACGAAGATAATCAGCAGTCGGATGATAAGAGTGATGATGAGGCGGATGAATACCTCTTTATGGCGACCAAGAACGGTACGATTAAGAAGACCGCAATGAAGAATTATGCAAATGTGCGTTCGAATGGTCTAATTACAATTAAATTGGACCCAGGAGATGAATTGAAGTGGGTGAAGCCAACTACAGGGAAGAATGATATTATTATTTCTACCTCGGCTGGTCAGGCAATTCGCTTTAATGAAGCTGATGTGCGTGCGATGGGCCGCTCGGCAATGGGCGTGCGCGGTATGCGTCTCCGTCCGAAAGATGAAGTCGTGGGTATGGACATCGTGACTGATCCAAAGCAGAAATTAATTGCAGTTTCGGCCAATGGTTACGGTAAATCTACTCTGGTAGCCAATTTCCCAACTCATAAGCGTGGTGGTGTGGGTATCAAGGTAGCGGCAGTGACGGCGAAGACTGGTCCAATCGTGGCAGTGCATACCTTAGATCCAGAGGCGAGCGAAGTGATTATGATGTCATCAAACGGTCAGGCGATTCGTGTGGCGGTGAAGGATATTCCAACCCTCGGACGCGCTACGCAAGGGGTGCGCATTATGCGAATGGCAGAAGGTGACACAGTGGCTTCGATCGGTATCGTCTTGCCAGAAGAAAAAGATGAAGAAGAGACTAATGAATAGTTGAGTCTTTAGAAAAAAGTACGCGTCTAGCGTACTTTTTTGTGGGGGGTGTGGGTGGTTTTTGGGTAGATTTTGGATGGAGTTTAGGTGTGCTTTTGAGCGGATTTTTAGATTTTTTTGTGGGTCATAACTTGCTTATAGTAATTGATAACTTGCTTATGCTAAAAAATTTTTGAGGGATTTTACCTCTGTTAAATTATTTTTGAAAATGTTTATGGTTGTGATTTTTGAGATTTTTCGCTATGGTGCAGGTAAATAAAACAGTGAGGTAATATGAAAAATCAGCAAACAAAGAAAATGAAAAAAACAGTACTAGGAATTTTAGGTTTAAGCGTATTGACGCTTGGGATGGGGTTTGGGGTGAACTCGGCAGTTTTTGCGACATTTAGAAAAACCGAATTAGTTGATAGAAATATCGTGCTTTCGGGGATTGTAAAAGAAAATGTGAAGCAAGATTCTGAAAAAGAGGTGAGTCGGGATTCTGGGGCGGAGAATAGTAAAAATACGGTGGGGGATGAAAATTCTGATGGTAAAAATTCTGATGGTAAGATTTCAGAAAAAGTAATCTCTGAAGGTGAAGTATTGGAGGGTGAGGTGCCAGAAGGAGAGCTCGAGGCGACCGACGAGGATGAGGGGGAATTAGATGAAAAAGAAATTTCAGAAGTGCCAGTGTTGGGTCAGGTCGGTCAAACTTTGAAGGATTTTTGGTGGATTTTGGCAATTTTAGGGGGATTAATTAGCTTTCTTCTAGTCTTCTTATTTATCAAAAAGAAAGGAAAACGAATTCACCACTTACAATAGTAATTATTTCTCGCAAAATAAATTCTCATTTTTTCTCTCAAAATGAGTGGTGAAACGAAGAAAGTGTACCTTAAAAATAACTAATCTTGGACAAGAATACTCGGAACTCGGGTATTCTTGTTTTTTCGTAGGTGTGATAAGATAGGAGTATGGAAAGCTGTTATGTTTTTTTAGCATTCGTCTGTGGCTGGTTTATCGCACAGTTTTTCAAACTAATTGTGTTTGTGATTAAAACTCGCGGAAAAGCGAAATTTTCGGAAGTACTATATTATATGATGAAATCTGGTGGGATGCCATCTGGCCATACGGCGAGCTTTACGGCGGTGACTGGTACGATTGGTTTTTTGTCTGGCTTTAATTCGACGGTGTTTGCACTGGCAGTCTGTATGACTTCGATTTTAATTTACGATGCGACCAATGTGCGTCATTCGGTGGGGGAACACGGTGAAATTATTAATCAGTTAATCGATGAGAAGAACTTGAAGCTAAATGATACAGAAAAACTTGCACATCTACGCGTAGTGGAAGGTCATACAGTGCCGGAAGTAGCGGCTGGATTGATTTTGGGTATATTAATTTCTATTGCAATTAATTTTCTGTTAATTAAATAAATGGGGAATTAATGGGCGAAATCGAGCGATAAAACGGGAAGAAAGTACGAAAAAAGCGGAAAATTGCCAGAAAATTAAAAAATCTTAAAAAATCTTGCAAAATTGTGTTGACATTTATTATTTTCTCATCTATTATAGAAACATCCTCATGAGCAAACGGGAAACCAAATGAACATGAGGGACGAATTTTAACAATTCAGTTGTGCAATTATTAAAATAGATTTATTTCTATTTTTATCATCGTCAGTTAATTTATGAATATTTGAGTTTTCAAATTTAAAATTCAAGGTCTTAGGACCTTTAATGGAGAGTTTGATCCTGGCTCAGGATGAATGCTGGCGGCATGCCTAATACATGCAAGTCGAGCGGTAGCATGGCTTCACCGTTTCCTTGACACACTTGGCCTTATGCGAGTGGAAAGATTCGAGGGAACCGTGAAGCTGATGACGAGCGGCGGACGGCTGAGTAACGCGTGAGAACATACCCCAAAGTGAGGGATAACTAGTCGAAAGATTAGCTAATACCGCATGTGATCTTTGGATTAAAGCATTTATGCGCTTTGGGAATGGCTTGCGTACGATTAGATAGTTGGTGAGGTAAAGGCTCACCAAGTCGACGATCGTTAGATGGTTTGAGAGGATGATCATCCAGACTGGGACTGAGACACGGCCCAGACTCCTACGGGAGGCAGCAGTAGGGAATCTTGCACAATGGGCGAAAGCCTGATGGAGCAACGCCGCGTGCAGGACGAAGGCCTTCGGGTTGTAAACTGCTTTTATAAGTGAGGAATATGACGGTAACTTATGAATAAGGATCGGCTAACTACGTGCCAGCAGCCGCGGTCATACGTAGGATCCGAGCGTTATCCGGAGTGACTGGGCGTAAAGAGTTGCGTAGGCGGTTTGTTAAGCGAATAG
>CALHIA010000063.1 GCA_938030585.1 uncultured Candidatus Saccharibacteria bacterium
GATGCGGCTATTGTAAATCTAACCTTGCAAAATCTGGATATTCCGCCTGGATCTTTTCAACCAAAAATCTCTCCACTAGATAGTCTGTGTCCGTCACCAGATCCCCCCCGGACCCCTTGGCATAAACTGTAAAATCTCGTGACAATAATTCTTCGGCTTCGCGAACAATGCGCTGTATGAATTCGCCTTCCATAGTTATTATTATAGCATTCTGTTATTATATAACCATGAACACTATTGATCCGGCCGTGCTTTCCAAATCTCAGCAACAAATTCTTCATGTCGATCCGGCCGAACTTTCCGATTTTCAGCGTCAAATCTTTCAACTCGAGCGTGATAATACTTCGGAATTAATTCATTTTGAACGGGGAACTACGCCGATTCTACTTTCTGCCCCGCATACTGTAAATTTTCTTAAAGAAGACGGTAGTTTTAAAATGCGTGAAGGTTACACTAAGGCCATTGTAAAATATCTGGCGAAAAAAACCGGTGCCTTCCTCATGATTAAAGAAAATTCTGATGGTATTGATCCGAATAAACTAGAAATAGAGAATTACAAGCATCAGCTTCTCGAAGTAATAAATAAATATCAAATTCAACTCGTCTTAGATATTCATGGCGCCGCCTCGCATCATGATTTTGCCATCGAAATTGGCTCCCTCGACGGCGTAAGCGCAAGAGTTCAAACCATCGAATCCTTAAAAACCGCTCTAAAGAATCAGGGAATTACATCAGTCGCCGAGAACCAGCCATTTAAAGGTGGCGGCATCACCAAAACCGTCCATAGTAATACTAAGGTTGAAGTTTTGCAGCTCGAAATTAACCGTAATTATCGCGATTTGACTCATCCTGAAAAGCTTTTTCACCTCTGTAAAACACTCGAAAATTTTCTCAAAAGTTTTCCACAATAAAATTCAATTTAATTTCAGTAAAATCTATTGACGACTAAGCATTAGCATGATAAATTAATAGTAACTTGAAGGTCAATACAAGTAAAAAACAAAAAAACTGTTAATATTTAATAAAGGAAATATTATGACAAAATATGCAAAAATCATGGCAACTTTCGGCGTTTTAGCTGGACTCGGTGTTGCTTCACTTCCACTAGCAACCTTTGCTGCTAACAACTCTGAAACCACCGTTAAGGTTACTGTTCAAGAAGGTATCTCTATCGCTAATGATAACGCTACCGCTGATGCTGGTAACAAAACTCCAGGTGAAGCTGGTTCTGCCACTTCTAACCTTACCGCTGCTACTAACAACGCTGCTGGTCTTAAAATCACTGTTAAAGACAAAGACGAAGACACCTCTCTCCGCTCTGCTAGCTTTACTGCACCTACCACTCCTGTCGCTGGTGTAGACTTCATCCCGACTGGCGTTTCTGGTGCTGGTACTTGGAGTCTCAAGGGTGGTGAACTCGTAAATGAAACTGCTATGGTTAAGAATTCTGAAACCGCTCTCGTAGTGAAGAACACTACTGGTCCTTCAACCGAAGCTGTTGCTATGACCTACCGCATCGTACCAGGTGCAGCACAACGCCAAGGTATCTACGAAGACGTTATCGTTTACACTGTTACCAAGAACTAATTTCCCTGTATTGACTGATGAATCAGCTCCTGAAAAGGAGCTGATTTTTATTTGACATTCTGGTAATGCTAAACTATACTAGATACAAATAAGTAGAGGAAAAAATATGAAACATATTGGGAAGGTGGTAGGCGTTCTTGGCGTCGCTTCTGCCTGTGGGTTAATGGCCTTGCCACTTAGCACTTTTGCTATCGAAAAGAAGAACAGCTTGGATGTGAATGTTACCATCGCATCTTTTCTTAATATCACGTCTGGCGCTAGTACAGTGGCAGATACGATTAACCCAGGTCAGGTTAAGAATCTTACTAATACTATTCGCGTGAAGACGAACAGTGTCACTGGTTACAATATTAATATTCGTGATAAAGATTCGAATATTAATCTCGTTCATGACACTACTTCGACTAGTGTTATTCCGGCTCTCGCTGGCAATCTCGATGGTACTCAAGCTGGCTGGAATTATTCCGTAGGTAGTATTTCTCATAAGGCAATTACGGCTACTGACGCTTCGATCCACAAGAACCTTAACGCGTCTAAGCAAGTGATTGATGAAACTACTAACATAAATTACCATGTCTCCGCCACCGGTACTCAAATCCCAGGTAATTACAGTGATGTAGTAGTTCTCACCGTTTCAGAAAATCCGGGCACTTAAGCTAATTTTTCATTGAATTACGCTTTTGCTCGTGTATAATAAATAGCATATAACTAGGAGGTAAATGAAAAAACTTAAAGGTCTAATTTTCGGTATGGCAGTTGCCTTGCCACTCTTCTTCGGCATCGTACGTCCAGTCCACGCAGATAACGGTACCGAACGTCTTACCAATCACATGCAGGTCTCGCCTGCGTCTCAGCAGCTTGGTACTTTGAAGCCAGGTGAAACTAAACAGGGTACGTTCCGTGTCCAGAATATCGGCACTAACGCCTTTGATTTTAAAATCTATGCTGCACCATACTCAGTCAGTAATGAAAACTACGACCCAACTTTCGATGCATCATCCGACTACACCAAGATTTCTAACTGGTTTACTTTTAATACTACCACTGGCCATCTCGATCCAAATTCGGAAACTACCATTGAATACACCGTGAAGGTTCCACAAAATGCTCCAGGTGGTGGCCAATATGCCTCTATTATGGTGGAGAACGCCTCCAGTGAAAATTCATCTAATACCATTCGCGAAGTCACCCGTATCGGTATGTTAATTTACTCTCATATTGATGGTAAGATTAACCACTGTACTAAGATTTTGGAAAACAATCTTCCATTTATCCTCTTTAACCCACCAATTTCCGGTACCTCTCGTGTCGAAAACTGTGGTAACACCGATGAGGATGTCAAGTACGTTCTCCGTGTCTTCCCATTCTTCTCTAAGGAAGAAGTCTATACTAACGAAGAAAATCCTACCTACCGCACCACTCTCCCTAATACTAAGCGTCTCAGCAAGGAAACTTGGGAAAAATCTCCAGGTATCGGTATCTTCTGGGTCGAGCAAGACATTACCTTTGGTAGCGCCCACAATACCTCTCGTAAGCTCGTGATTCTTTGTCCAATCTGGCTTATCGTCTTACTCGTTCTCTTTATCCTCTCGGTTATCTTCTGGCTTATTTCAAAGAAGTACGAGAACAAAAAATCTAATACCAAGTCCGCACCTCGCGTCGAATCTGATTTCTAAAGGAGTATTTGATGAAAAATAATTTTAAACGTGTCTTGACTCTAGCCCTCTTCGGGCTAGGTCTCTCCGGCTTCTTCGGATTAGCAAAAACCGCTGCTACTTATGCCGACGAAAAACCAGCTGAAAAACCAAAAGTTCAAATCCAAATTTCTCCAGTCAAAAACACCGTCTATCTCAAAGGTGGCGATGTTTCCGACTTCACCTTCAATGTTTCTAATATTGGTACTGATCCTTTCGATTTCAAGGTTTATGCTACTCCATATTCCGTTTCCAATGAAAAATATGAACTAAACTTCTCGAAGGAAAGTTCCCGTACTCAAATTACTCGTTGGACTACCTTTCAGGATGCTTCCGGAAATTACGTATCTGACGTTACCTACTCGGTTCAACCAAATGAAACCAAGGTTGTGAAATATCGTGTCACCGTACCTCAAGATGTGCCAGCTGGCGGTCAATACGCCGTCATCTTCGCCGAAGCCATCCCAAAAGACGACCTTAATTCTACTGGCATTAAAACGGTTTCACGTGTCGGCCTAACTCTCTACGGTAAAACTGAGGGTGAAACCAGGGAAGAAGCCAAAATCACCAAATACCATCTTGACGGTTTCCGTGTTTCTGGCAATATCCGCACTTCTGCCACCGTCGAAAACACTGGTAATACCGATTTCCGTTCCACTGTCAGCATGAAAGTAGAAAAACTCTTCGGTGGTTCAATTTTCGAAGACACTAAGGGCTTCGATGTCTTACCTGATACCACCCGTGACGTTGATCTCGAATGGAAGGACAGTCCAGCCTTCGGTATTTATCGCATTACTTCCACTATCTCGGCTGGTGGTAAAGAAGAAAAATCTACCAAGATTGTCTTAATCGTACCTATCTTTGTTTTAATTATTCTGTTTATGCTATTGACAACGGCTGTAGTATGGTTTATCATCGTACTTAGAAAGCGTCGTGCTCAGAAGTCTAAGTTAATTATTTAGACCCTGACACAGATAAAAAATAAAAATAATAAAGGCGAAAAATGAATAAAAAATCAATCATCGGCGCATTAGGAATAGCAGGCTTGACCCTACTCGGCGGCCTGGCGCTCACTAATCAAACTTACGCCCAGGAAGCTACTTCTTCTGAAGTAACCGTCCAGGTCACCGTTCTTCCAAACGGTCAATCAGTTGCTATCAAGTCTCCTACCTCAGATAGCAAGGTTCTTGAAAATCAAGTACCACTCAATATTGATTTTACCAAGTCTAAGACTATTGAATACGAAATCAAACTCACCGACAAAGACGGCACTACCACTACTATTGCTAACGAAACTGTTGACGTAAGTAATGCTGGTGCTGCTAATAGCGGCTCGAAGAAAATCCCTCTCGACATGCAGCAACTCACTAATGGTGTCTTCGGTAAGGTCTCTATTAAGGTTACCGTCGACGGTAAAGCTGAGACTGCTGATACTGTAGAATTTAACTATGTTCCAGTAGCAGTTGAGAAGACCCAGACTAACGAACGTGGTTATACCGGCTTTCGTATTGCTCACGCTGGTGGTGTCGCGAAAGTAAAAGTTGTCTTGAAAGATAAAGCTGGTCACAAGGTTGGTGATAAAGAAATCGAAATCACTGATCCAGTTGCAATGACTAACGGTGGTACTATTGAACTCAATTCAGAAGATATTAATAATAAATTGGACAAGGGTGATTACACTCTCGAAGTCGTAGCTCTAAACGGTGCTGGTGATGATCTCGAAAAACCAGAAGTTGCTAGCTTCAAGTTTACCGGCAAGGATGAACCAGCTAAGCCAGAAGATAAGCCAGCTACTTCAGGTAAGAATGGTGGTAAGAAAACCCCAGCCGTACCTAACACTGGTGGATCCGTCTTCGCAGGTATGAATCTTTCATCCTCAGACTTCCTCGCTTCCGGCATTGCCGTCTTCGCCTTCCTCTCTCTTCTCGCCGTCGTCTTCTTGAAGAAGGGTAAGAAATCCGCTTACCGCCGCTAAGATTGATTCTAAAAGACCTCCTCACGGGGGTCTTTTTTCTTTCAATTAAATTATGGTTGAAATCTTCGCTTAAATATCATATAATAAATCTGCTGGACGATTAGCTCAGTTGGCTAGAGCGCGTCTTTGACGTAGACGAGGTCAGAGGTTCAAATCCTCTATCGTCCACCAGTAATTCAGGCTAAGGCCTGTTTTTTGTGTTTCTTGACATTTTGTGTTATAATATATGTTGTAACTAGTTTTTTATTACTTATAAGAAAGAGGGGTAAGTTATGTTCGTTTACTTAGAGGGCTTGCCGTATGTAGGAAAAAGCACTTTGGCAAAAGGATTAAAGTCTCGTTTGGGGGCAGGTTGGAAGATCATGGATGGTCAGAGTTTAACAAAGGAAGAGCTTTACGTCTTAGCGCATGGTAATTTTGGAAATGTAATTTTAGATTCATTCAAGCCGTATTATGAATTAGCTAAGAAGTATGCGCGTTCTACTTATGTTCCCAAGCCGGTACTAAAAGAATATCAGGCCATGCTACCTAGACCTACGGCGTCCTTTTATCTACATGTCGATAGGGCCATGACCTTGGTTTCTCGTGCAGAGACCGCAATTAATGCCGGGATGGACTGTACTAAGTCCGAAAAGTCCATCTTACAGAGTGATCATCTGACTTTTGATGGCTTCTGCAATCAATTCATGGAGTCGGTTAACACTATGGTGGTGCCAGAGTATATTGTCACGGATAACCTTTCACCCGCCGAAGTGCTAAATTTAGTGTATTATAGCGTCAGCATGGCAATTAAAGCCGCAAGGGAACCGAAAAAGGCTCTCGCATAATCGTGACATGCCGCAAACTAGTTTTGTTCTTTACCTAGCATCTTTGATGCAAAAGACCCCGATTCTTTCGGGGTTCTTTTTTGCGTTAAAAATCCTTATGTCCTAAATATGCTACAATAGAAGTAATTTAATCGCACTGGAGTTAATATGAAAATTCAAGATAAAATTAACGCTTATCTCAATACCGCAATCTCCACTACCGTAGTAATGGTGCTGTTCGGCCTCTTTTTCGCCCTGCTTCCGGAATTCGCCCTCAATCTCTTGCGCCTACTTCTTGCCGCCAGCTTCCTGCTTGCCGGTTTCAGTATGATTGTGAGCCGAATCTATTCACGCTTTGTCCGTCTATTTTCTAGTAATTTTCTCGGCGCCTTTCTTATTGTCATTGGCCTCGTCTTCCTCTTCTATCCAGGTATTCTCAGTCTTATTCCGATGATTATCGGTCTCGTCATTGTGATTTCGGCGATTTCCCGTATTGGCTACACTATGGAGCTGAAAAACGTCTCCAAATCTGCTTATATCACCTCTATTATTACCAACCTTTTGTCCTTGACTGCCGGCGTCGCTATCATTGTCTATCCATTTGATGCTTCCGCCATTGCCTTGTCGCTAATCGGCTTTATTATGATTGGTTATGGCCTCTCGGATTTAATCAATATTATTGTTCTGAAGAAACACGTTCATGATTTCACCGATCGTTATAATCTAGTCTCTAAATTTTCCGGTTCGAAAAAATCCGAAACCAATCCAGATGACATCGAAGAAGCGGAAATTGTCGACCCTAAAAAGAAATAAACCCCTGTTATTGTGCTTATGCTTGCAAAATCTAAGGAATTTTGTTAATATAAACGTGCAACACAGATATCTTGTGGATTGAGTATATTAAACGTATCGGGTATACGAAAAGACGCATTATATTTTGTGCTGCAAGGTTTTTGCTACTTCCTTAGCGAGGATTTGAAAAACCCCTCTTAATTTTCTAAAAAGAACAAGCAACAAAACATGCAGTTTTACCAACCATTACTACCTCGCTGCGTGTCGCGTCGTGAGACTTTCTAGTCTAAAAGTTATTGCCATTTCTTTTAGTTAGAAATAAGGTTCACCACCTTGGCGGCATGTTGGGGCCGAAGTCACTATTTCTCTTAAATTGAGCAAACTCACTTTCTTTTGTTTTTGGCAACATCCACCTTTTCGGCCCCCAACTTATTTTCATAGTTGCAGCCTCAGCTTCACTAATCTTCTAGACATCAGAAGGCTGCGGATACCCCTCCAACAAATCCCACCTGCTGTGGGTCCCGTCTTGTATAAGACGAGCTCAAATCCCATTTCTTATGGGTCCCGTCTTATCTAAGGCGGGTATTTTTTTGCTTAAAAATTATCTAGAAGATAGGTGAAAACAAAAAAGAGCCCCGAAAGGCTCTTTTAAAAAATCTCTGTTGGTGAGTCGGGAGGGACTCGAACCCTCGACACCGGGCTTAAAAGGCCCGTGCTCTAACCTGCTGAGCTATGGGCCCGTAGACTCTGCGAGTATAGCACTGGTCGTGGTGGACTGTCAAGCGGGGCAAGCACTGGGTTTATCATCACTCTTCCAAAAGTCTACTATCTATAAGCAAAATTCATCTTTTTCCTCTGTGAGAGATTATACCTTGCCACCTCACCCGGTAAGGTATAAAAATCTCTTGCTAAGCTCAAAAGATTCAATAATTTCACCACGAGAAAGCA
>CALHIA010000064.1 GCA_938030585.1 uncultured Candidatus Saccharibacteria bacterium
TCTTCTTTCATATCTAATTGTTTTTACTTTCTATCACAGTAATCCTGACACCAAAAAACGTGGTATTCTTCGCCATGCTAAATCCGCTCTTCTCACTAATCTGTTTATGGCCATTATTTTCTCTGCCATCGTTTACCTCTCTCATACAAGCAATAGTATCCCACGTCTCTTTTTCGGCACATTTTTCTCAGTTAATTTCATAGTTTCTTTTATTACGCTTTATTTAATTCATTTTCTAAAACGCGAATACCTCGGACATCATACCAAAAAGACTGTAATTTTTACTGATAGTTGCAATCTTCGTAATGTAATTAGTAAGATCCAAAAACTTGACGCTGAAGATTGTGAAATTATTGGTATCAGTTCACTCTCTGGTAAATGTAAAGATCTTTTTTATAAATTAAAACCCCTCACCAAAAATAAACTTACCCCTGAAGCTATTACTAATCCAGCCGAAGCTTACGATTTAAAAGAGCTCACCACCCCGGCCATTGAATATCTCAAACGTCATCAGGTCGACTTTGTAATTTTTAGCGTTGCCCATACCGATCGTGAAAAGATCCGCGAATTAATTGAACTAGTTAGTAAAATGGGGATCGATTCACTAATCACAATCGATAGTTTTGCGATTGAAACCCTTGAAACTAAACTCGAAGACTTCGGCACCTCCAGCGTAATTCGCCTTTCACCTCGTATCTTTACCGATGGGGAATTAATCGTCAAACGCCTCATGGATATTCTTGGTGCCCTAGTCGGGTGTCTGATTTGTATCCTTTTTGGTATTATTGTTGCACCATTAATTTATCTAGAGGATCCAGGACCTATTATTTTCAAGCAAAAACGTGTTGGTCGTAACGGTAAATTCTTTTATATTTATAAATTCCGTTCCATGTATCAAAATGCCGAAGAGCGTCTCAAAGACCTACAAGAACAAAATGAAATGCAGGGCTTTATGTTTAAGATGAAAAATGATCCACGCATTACTAAAATTGGCAAAATTCTCCGCAAAACTAGTATCGACGAATTACCTCAATTCTTTAATGTACTCGGTGGTAGCATGTCACTCATTGGTACCCGTCCGCCTACAGTAAATGAATATAATCAGTATGCCGCCCACCACAAGCGCCGTATTAGTATCAAACCTGGTATCACTGGACTCTGGCAAGTTTCCGGTCGTAGTGAAATTACCGACTTTGAAAAAATCGTTCGTCTTGACTGTTACTATATTGATCACTGGAGTATCACCTACGACATTAAAATTCTCATCAAAACCGTCGCCGCTGTCTTTACTGGCAAGGGAAGCGAATAAAAATAAGGACCTCCATAGTCCTTGTTTTTAACTTAAAAAGATAAAAAGACTCATTAGAGTCTTTTTCGATTCCGACATTTATGGCGGAAGCGAGAGGATTCGAACCTCCGAGACCTTTCGGCCCACACGATTTCGAGTCGTGCGCCTTCAACCACTCGGCCACGCTTCCACCTCTTATTTTAACAAAAATTATTCTTAACTACAACAGATTAAAAGCCAACAAAAAAATTCCATCATCATTATTCAATTCGTTTGTTACTTAAAAAGCTTATTCATAAAAACTTTACCGAGTCAAA
>CALHIA010000065.1 GCA_938030585.1 uncultured Candidatus Saccharibacteria bacterium
ACGCCATAATGTGGGGCTCTGCTGCCATGATGTCTAAAAACACAATGGCCGGAAGTGGTGGAGTCTTAACTAAATCGCAAGCTGTAGCATTCTATCATGAGACCGAAAGACAAATTGCCGAAAACGCTGAAGAAATTAGAAAGACTAGAAGTCCATTTGACCCAAACACTCGCCATACTTTCCTAGGTTCAATCGTAAATAATATGTTACCTTACTCAAAGCAAATATCCTCAATTGGTGGCTTCTTGCCTTCGATTATTGGTGGTGCACAAAGATCATTCGCTGCAATCACACCTGGTGCGCATGCCGCAAATGATGCAAACTTTATTGCGAATATGGACACTTGTGAAGATAAATCAATTAAAGATACCGGTGCTGCAACTGATATTTTCTGTAATGTCTATACTGGTATCGATATGAAGATCGCCGATAAAGATACAGATGAAGTTATCAACGAGCTAAAGAGTAGCGGAGATTTGAAAGAAAAAGATAGTTCTGGAGATACTGACGATATGTTAGATACAGTTGAAATGGGCCCCGAACTTAAAAAGTACGACAAATATTGTTTCAACCGCAAAAAACCAATCGGCGCATCAGAAGATGATGATGACGATAACTATGGAGCTATTTGTAATAGTGATAAAAATCCAAAAGCCAACATGTACGCATTATTCCTAACTGATGTCCGAGTTGAAGAAGGTATGAACGAAGAATTTAAGCCTGATGAAGGTGGTGGATCTGGAAGTTCAAGCTCAAGTTCGGGAGGCGTAGACCCAGATCTAGCTAAACTTAGTGGAGAATTTGTGTGGCCAGTTAAGGGTGTTAAAGTTAATGGTGACACAATTGAAGGAGTTGGACCGGATCAAGACTTCGGACCTAGATCATTCTTTGACGGATTCTCGTCAACACACTACGGAATAGACTTTGGTAGTGCAAAATTTGGTTCTGCAGCACCAGTTTATGCAGCAGCTGATGGAGAAGTTGTCTACGGTGGAGATCCTGAAACTGTAGGATGGGGAGCTGGTAGCCACTATGTCGCAATTAAGCATAATGGTGATATCTATACTACATATTCGCACATGCGATCTCATAGTGTAAAAAAAGGAGATAAAGTTAAAAAAGGCCAGCAGATTGGCGTCACCGGGGCAGAAGGAAATGCGAGCGGGGAGCACCTTCACTTCGAAACAAAGAAGGGAACCGGAGTACCAGGAGAAAAAGGTGCCTTCAACCCTATGGATTTAATTAAAGGAAATACTTAAGTATCGCAATGAAACGAATCAGAATTTTACCAATTATAGCTCTATCCATTTTGCTAGCCGATCTAATCAGCTTTCCAGCCAAAGCAGATTTTAATGCTAAATTCTTTAATTCAAATAATATCACCTACTACGATGCGGGTGATGATTGTGGAACTGGCGGAGGTGGTGGGAGCGGCTCCACGAACCTCGAAGGAAACGATAATGCTGAAAAAATCTGGAACTTCTTCAAATCTAAAGGTTGGAGCGATGAACAGGTAGCCGGAGTTATGGGTAGCCTTTGGGGTGAATCAAACCACTTTCAACCTGACTTGAATGAGGCGGGTAGCGGAATCGGTTATGGTATTGCTCAGTGGTCTTTTGGGCGACGAACAAATCTCGAAAATTATGCCAAAGAAAAGGGTAAGCCAGTATCAGATCTTGGTGTTCAGCTAGATTTCCTATGGACAGAGCTCGAAGGCCCAGAAGTAGCTGCAAAAAATGCTGTGAGTTCTGCAAAATCCGTAAAAGAGGCAACTACAGCCTGGACGCTTCAGTTTGAACGACCACGCGAAGATTTACGACCTGGACGCATCCAAGAAGGTGAGCAAGTTGGTAATGATATTCTTGCTAAATATAAAGGTAAGGGTGGAAAATCTTCAGGATCTTCTAGCTCATCGAGTAGTTCATCGAGCTCAAATGGATCAAGCTCTAGTTCAAATTCAGGATCTTCAAGCTCGAATAGTGGAAAAATAACCTTTATCGGTGACTCTATTACTGTTGGCGTACAAGATAAACTTACTTCAACATTCTCAGGATCAAACGTTTCAGCTACGGTTGGAGACTCAATCGCAGCTGCCACAAGCAAACTTCCATCTGAAATAAACGATACTGTTGTTGTTAACCTCGGAACCAACGACAATTTCGATGAAAATGCTGCTGAGACTCTACTTGGTAAATTAAAAGGTAAGAAAATTTATTGGGTAAATAACTTCTCTAAAGGCGGCAACGCTGATTATGAAGTAATCAATAAGAAACTATCGGCATTTGCTTCAAAGCATAGTGAAGTTAAAGTTTTAGACTGGAAAGCTTACGCCGAGAAAAATGGTGGACGCGAAAAGCTTTATTCAGGTGACGGAATTCACCCAAATGCTGAAGGGCAAGAAGCCTATGTAAAATTCTTAAAAGAATCACTTAATGGCGGTGGGGATAATTCTTCAAAATCATCAGATTCTTGTGGTGCAACCGGATCTGCTTCGGGTAAGTTTATGACTTCAGCTGATGCATCACACACGACATCAGATGGATTCTCGGTTTTCGAACAGTGCGACCCACGATGGGCTAATGAGCAATGGGGTAAGAATCCCGGAAATACAATGTGTCACGCAGCCTGTGGTCCAACATCTGTTTCAAATATGGTCTTAGCTCTTACGGGTAAATCAATTAGCCCTCTAGAAATGGCTAAAAAGGCCGCCGAAAAGGGCTATGAAGCTGGATACGGAACTACTCTAGGAGTTGTTGAAATGGTACAAGATTATGGATTAAAACAATCTAAAATTGATATTTCCGTTAATGCTGTCGAAGATGTTCTAAAGAAGGGTGGATTAGTTATGTTAGCGGGAACTGGTCCTGGACCATTCCTAAACACTAGCCACTACGTTGTTATTCGAAAAAGCTCAGGCGGAAAATGGTATACAGCCAACCCTGGCCGTAAAGAACTTGACGATACTCCTTACGACCCTTCTTACGTCATCTCAATGACTTTCGCAGCATTTGGAGTTACTAAATAAAAGGAGTTGAACATGCTTAGAGATATTTTAAAAAATAAGAAAATCAAAGCTATCGTAATAACTTTTCTATTCGCTAGTGCGCTTATGATTGGTTTAGCAATCTGGTCGGTTATTCGCCAACAACAAGAAGCCAACAAAAAACCCGAAATTGACCCAGCTTCGGGTGAAGTAATTGGTCCTCCAACTGGAGGAAATCTTCCAGAATATGCAGTTCCATATATTGGCTTTGAAAAATTTGTTAATAACGGCGCAAACTTCAATATGTATAAAGAATTCCAAAGCGTCGTTCGACAGTATCAGCTTAAGGTTAACGGCAATAATTACAACACTTACTATAAACGTGTAAGTATGTATAAAGACTCTTACTCGGCTAAGACGGATCCAAAAACGAATATTTTCACGCATCGCTTTAAGATTGAATTAGATACTAACAAGAAAACTTTGTGGGTAAAAATTGAATCTTTCACACCGTTCAGATATAAGTTCTATTTTTACGATACCGATAAGGAAGAAAATCCAGTTCTCGAATACAACTACTGCGATCCTGCCGTATGTAAAGAAGACACAACAAACGTAAAACCTATTACAGATTAGCTAAAAATAACCTCACTAAGTTAGTGAGGTTATTTTACATTCATCAACTTGAATTTCATTTGTCGAAGTTATAATAGTTTGATATTTCGAAAAATGTCTGGTTAATAACTTTTGCCGTTCATTATCAAGCTCTGAAAACACATCATCGAGTAAAACGATTGGTCGTTTTTCGGTTAGTTCTGCCAAAATATCTGTTTCAATAAATTTAAGCGCCAAAACTAAACTACGATTCTCGCCACGACTTGCCACATTTTGCGCTGGTTTTCCATTAAAAATAAACTGAATATCATGCTTATGTGGACCAAAACTCTTATCACGCTCAACATTTTCACTTAAGATCGCTAAAATTTCGCTTTTCGAGACATTGTCACCCAAATATTGAATTTTAATACTATCTTTAACTCCTGAAATTTCTGCATAAATATTTTTGATTTTCGAATTCAATAATTTTATAAATTCACATCTTTTCGAAATAATTTCGGAACCGTATTCTGCAAGCATCAAATCCCACGGAAAGAGTTCAATCTTTGAGAAATTATCACTTTTCAACAGATTATTTCGCTGTTTTAAGGCTTTATTATATCTTGAAAGTGCTAGTTGAAAACTTGGATAAATTTGAGCTAAAAAACGATCTAAGAAATTACGTCGACGATTCGGCGACCCGCTCAATAATTGCAAGTCTTCAGGCTCAAAAAGCACCACAGGAACCCTTAAATTTGCGCTCAGGCGCGCTTTTTTATTTCCGTCGATTAGGAATTGCTTTTTCGAGCTAGTAAGGGAATTATCGAATGTAAC
>CALHIA010000066.1 GCA_938030585.1 uncultured Candidatus Saccharibacteria bacterium
AATTCCACTGGAATTTATCTTTCCAGATATGGAATGAATTTACCTAACTATGGCAAGCGAACTAAAGTTTTTCTACTTTTAAGAATTACCGTAGTCGGTGCTGCTATAGCATTGAGGTCATTTAGGCTGATTGATACCACGATACTTGCCGTGATAGTAACTTTTGTTATTGTGCTACAAAGGTTCGCTAGAATTTATGATGATCGCAGGTCGTTGATCGCCAGAGAAGAAGTCTGGTGTGTTTCGCGTCGAGAGTGGATACCCACAATAATTTTACTTGTGGTTTTAAACTTAACTTTCGGCTTATCTTCAGTGCTTTGTCTCTTGATTATGTTCTTGTATTCAATTGTACTTTATTGCTTCTAACTTACCGGTACCCCTTCTGGATTCAGAAGGGGTTTTTCATAAAAATAAGGCCAGGAGTTCTGACCTTATTTTTTTCTAGTTTATTACCAAACCTTGACTAAGATTTCACCACCGAGGCGAGCCTTGCGAGCTTCCTCACCAGTCATGATACCTTTTGAAGTCGAGACGAGGATGACACCACGACCGGATTTGACCTTTGGAAGATCATCGGCAGAAGTGTAAACACGGCGACCTGGTTTACTGACCTTGGTGATTTCATTAATACGAGCGATTTCATCAGCTTGATTAATCAAAACATGGATGAAATTGCGTGGTTTTGCTTCTTCGATAGAGAAGTCAGCGATAAACTTGGTTTTCTTGAGACCTTCTAGTACAGCAAGCTTTAGTTTAGAAGTTGGTACAACAATCTCGTTTTTATTGACGAGAATAGCATTGCGGATACGAGTGATAAGGTCGGCAATTTGATCTGTTGATTGTAATGACATATCTTATCCTTTCTACCAGCTACTCTTTGTTACACCAGGGATTTCACCCTTGCTTGCTTTTTCGCGGAAGCTAATACGGCTGAGACCGAAGCGGCGCATGTAGCCACGTGGACGACCGTCGAGCATATCACGATTTTTTAACCTAGTTGGGCTGGAATTTTTTGGTAGCTTCTGAAGACCTTCGAGGTCGCCAGCGGCTTTAAGTTCAGCACGCTTTGCTTTGTACTTATCGTACATTTTTTGACGCTTGAGGTCACGGAGTACTGCAGACTTTTTGGCCATGTTATTTGTTCTCCTTTTTCTCGAATGGCATACCAAATGCCTCTAATAATTTACGGCTAGCTTCTTTGGAACCGTTCTTGATGATGAAGGTGATTTCAAGGCCGTGAAGAACAGATGCATCTTCGAAAGTAATTTCTGGGAAGACGGTTTGTTCTTTAAGACCAACTGAGTAGTTGCCTTGCTCATCAAAAGATTTGCTTGGAACGCCGTGGAAGTCACGAACGTGTGGTAAAGCGATGTTAATGAAGCGGTCAACGAATTCATACATCTTATCATTACGCAAAGTGGTGAGGTAACCAACTGGGGCGCCCATGCCTTTACGAATTTTGAAGGTAGCAATAGACTTCTTTGCTAGTCTAGAGGTGGAAGCTTGACCGGTAATCTTAGCAAGAGTAAGAGCTACGGTTTCAGTGTAGTGCTTATCTTCACGCTTTTTACCAACACCACAAGATACAATCACTTTTTCAAGCTTTGGTACTTGGTTGATGTTCTTGATGTTAAGCTCTTTTTCTAGGTCTTTTACGATTTTGTCTTGGTATAAGACTTTCAAACGTGGGGTATATTCAGCCATGATTATTTCCCTTCTTTCTTGAGATTGGAAAGATCGATACCGACGTGAATATCTTTCTTACCACCCTTTGGATTAAATTGAGTGGCTTTGATGTGACGCTCGCGAATGCCGATACCTTCGATCATTGCTTTGTGAGCGGCACGATCCATTTTGACGATTTTACCAGTCTGACCTTTGTGGTCGCCGGCAATGATTTTTACCATATCGCCAGATTTTAAATTCTGTGCCATATTATAG
>CALHIA010000067.1 GCA_938030585.1 uncultured Candidatus Saccharibacteria bacterium
AGTCTGCCAACTTTGATGGCAAATTTAGTCCGTCAAAAGCACCTTTACGAATCACGTTATCACGCGCTGCTCTCGCTGCCTTACGTGCTCTCGCTGCCAAAGTCGCTTTCTGTACGATTTTCTTCGCAATTGCTGGATTCTCTTCCAGGTAATACCCAAAGTATTCGCTCATCACTTTATCGACATAGCCACGCACCTCTGGATTACCCAACTTATTCTTGGTCTGACCTTCGAATTCTGGATTTGGCAGCTTCACCGAAATTACCGCTGTCAAACCTTCACGAATATCATCACCGGTTAGGTTATCTTCTTTTTCCTTCAAAAGATTATTCTTGCGTGCATAATCGTTCAATACACGGTTCAAAGCCGTACGGAAGCCTACCACATGTGAACCACCTTCAGGGGTCAAAACGTTGTTAGCAAATGGCTTCATGGTTTCTGCATAGGTATCATTGTACTGAACGGCAATTTCCACTTCCGAATTTTCAATCTGTTTATCAACATAAAAAATCGTATCCGAAAGCACTTCCTTACCGTTGTTTAGACGCTTCACGTAGCTCTTAATACCACCTTCGAAGTAGAAAGCCTCTCTCGCGCCCGTGCGTTCATCAAAGACCGAAATTAAAATTCCTTTCGTGAGGTAGGCCTGGTGTCTCGCGTAATGTGACACCCAGTTATAATCAAAAGTCGTCGTTTCCTTAAAAATGGTTGGATCTGGATAGAAAACAATACAAGTTCCCTGTTTGGTAGTACCACCCTCAATTTTCAAAGGTGCTATGGTTTTACCCGTTTCAAATTCGATGTGATGCACTTTTTTCTCACGATAAACTTCGGCAATCATCTTGGTTGAAAGCGCGTTCACAACAGAGGAACCCACCCCGTGGAGACCAGATGAAACCTTATAACCACCGCCACCAAACTTACCACCGGCGTGTAGCACCGTCAAAACGGTTTCTAGCGTCGATTTATGGGTCTTTGGGTGAAGATCTACTGGAATACCACGTCCATTATCTTCCACCTTTACACCCCCGTCAGCCAGCAGTGTAATCTCAACTTTATTTGCATATCCCGCAATCGCTTCATCGATCGAGTTATCCGCAATTTCTTTAATTAAATGATGCAAACCATCGTAACCGGTCGAACCGATATACATACCTGGACGCACACGAACAGGTTCAAGCCCCTCTAGAACTTGAATTTCTGAGCTGTCGTATTCTTCAACTTTTTGTTTTCCAGCCATCAAGAAAATACCTCTTTTAAGTTAACTTGATACCTCTCTGGCTCACCACCCACGGCCTTCCAAAAAATTCTTTTCGAATCCTTTTTCAGTCGTTTTAACCTCACTTGATATCTACTTTAGTGTAACCATTTTTGGTTTAGCTGTCAAGGTAAAATGGCGATATTTCGCGTTCTAAGCCGTTTTAAGGCCCTTGTTCTAATTTTTTGGGTACTTATAGCCTTTTTGTTTTTTAGCGAATTTTAATCACCGTACCGTCTTTTAGACGTCCATCTTCCTGATCAGCCTCAGATACGGCTTCCATCGGTACATTTACTACCTCTGGTTCCATAGCAGAAGAATTCTTTTCTGCTATCAAATCATCTAATTCCGCATTAATATCATCCAAGGTAAATTTCGCCTCACCACTAGGCTCATCGTTACGAGACGCTTTTTTATCAAACATCTCATTATCCCCCGCCCTAGAACCCCTAGCAGCCTCATCATTTTTCATCTGGCTTAAGAACTCCGCCATCTCTGGACTTCCCGCCTTTGCCTCGCTGGCCGGCACTTTCTTCACCCCTAATGGAATACCCTTTTCGTCTCGATCAAAATTATCTAAACCAAGCGCCGCGTCCATCGCTCCATCCCAAGGTTCATTGCTCGCAAAATTCCCATTTTCAATATTTGAAACAGCATCTTCACCATCACTAATTCTCAAGCGATCTTCAATTTCCTTTTCCACCTCTTCCCCTGGACGGCCGTATTTCTTCGCTGAATAATCTTTTAGCGCGGCAAAAATATTCCGGTCTTCCTTACCCCTCGGTGGCAAAAGCCTCATCGTAAATGGCGCCGACGGCATACCATGCATCAAAACCGTCGCAATCGCGTGATGGTTTGGTTGCTTATGCAAATCTTCCGCCTTAAAAGTCGGCGTAAAGACTTTTTCCATCATTTCCGCATCTGTTACGCCCAGACGACCCGCAATAATCGTACCTACGTTACCCAGTACACCCTCACGAATCTTATCTGTTAACTGCGTCATAAACTGATTTGCCACAATCAAATTCAAACGAAACTTACGAGCTTCCGACAAAATCGATTCAAAAGATTCTGTCGAAAAATTCTGAAACTCATCCACGAACAGACAGAAATCCTTACGTTCATGCTCTGGCGTATCTACCCTCGACATCGCCGCCGTCTGGAATTTCATTACGAAAATCATACCCAGAAGCTTCGAGTTTAGTTCTCCGAGCTTACCTTTCGAAAGGTTCACCAAAAGAATTTTTTGCTGATCCATAATTTCACGAATATTAAAGCCCGATTTGGTCTGACCCAGCACCCTTTTCATCATCGTATTTTGCTTAAATGGGCTCCATTTTGAAGCAAACCACGTCACCACCTCACCTGCATCGTTTGATTTCTGAGAAGCCGGAAATTCTTTCGTCCAATAATCAAAGAGGTCGCGATCTGTTACATATTTTAGCTTATCTGCCACCAAATCCGGGTTAATGAATGGGCTCGGAATATCGAGAAAAGTCGCACCTCTCGGATCACTCATCAAAAGCAACGCCGCATTTCTAAACATCTGCTCACCGCGTGGACCAAAAATACCCGTGTGTCCAGGGTCATACAGCGAATAGAGCATATTAATTCCCTCTTGCACGATAAAATCTTTCTCTTCAGGCGTCTTTGCCTCCAACATATTCATTCCAATTGGGAATTCCATATCTGAAGGATCAAAATAAATCACATCATCAATACGATTTTCTGGCACCATCGAAAGCAACTCCTCTGTTACATCACCGTGCGGATCAATAAAACAGAAGCCCCTACCTGCCAACATATCTTGATAGGCCAAATTCTTCAAAAGTACCGACTTACCCATACCAGATGCACCGATAATATACGTGTGGCGTCTACGGTCATCTTCACTTAGCTTAATCATCTTCGTATTGCCACGATATTCGTTGACCCCGAGCTCCAAACCCTCTTCTACTAATACGGTTGGCGCATCTACCTGTTTCGTCATCTGCCTCTCTACCCCCGATGATGGAATTGCCGCCTCAGATGGCAAATGAAAAATCGAAGCGAGTTCCTGTGTGTTCAAAATCATTCCCTTTTTCTTGGTTGGGAAAAAGCGAAAAATATAATTCGTCACCAAAGTGTCCATTTTTTTCGCCATATCATACTTAAAACTATTCATGGTTGGTGAATTCAACTGCGAAAACGCTGCCACCACCCCACCAACCAAGGCTTCACTACGCTCATGACTGCTCGAATGTGCGACCACGCGAATCAAACATTCAAAAACCGGGTACTTGGCTTTATTTTCAATCATTTGCGCTTCGTCAAGTTTCGCTTGCGAGACTTCCTTAGTCGCTTCCTTACCTTTATCGTATTCATGTAATTCCGGCACTTCGAATGGTGCACGAATAATGTCCATGATTAAATTTAGTACTCGGCCCTGTCCGAAGAATCCACCGCCCGACTTAACTTTTTTACCCTCTCGTAAATTTTTTACAATTTCTTCAACTTTTTTTCGCCAACCATCCCCCACTGGACGAAACATTAGCTGTAACCCTAGTCCTTCACCTTTTTTCGCCTTTGCGAAAGCATTCAAAATCGCTAATTGCGCATCCCATTTCGATTCTGAAAATACCTGAATTGGATAATATTCTTCCTTCTTAAAAATCAGCTCACCACCTGCCACATTACGACTATCTTCATCTTCTTTTGCCTCGTCACCCAGCCCGGCATTCGAGAAAATATTCTCTACCTCTGCCTCCTCTAAGCGCGCCGTTGGATAAGAAGATTGAATCGCCTGCTTCACAATCTCCGTCGTCACTGCTGGCACCACGGCATAATACTTCACCAAACCGTCGACCACTACCATTTCGAATGAAAAATATTTCTGGCCGTATAATTTTGTATTAAAACTCTCTTTTTTCAGTGTCGAAGCGATAATTGAATACATAATTGTCGACTGCGAAATCGCCTCTTCATTTACATCACGCTCATCGCGCCCACCACCTTGAATGTCATCAGTTGCTGGTGGTAAATGAATCAAAAGTGGAATTAATTTTAGTGAACGCTCATATTCCTTCGCCTTGCGTTTTTTAGCCAAAATTTTCACCCCCACAAAGAGAGCTGCCACTAAAACTAAAATAAAAATTTGTACACCAATTATGATGTTGTTTGAGAAAATTTTGGAAAAATCCGCTCCCTGCTTTGGTGTAAAAATTGAACTACTTTTTTGTTCACTCTGCAGATTTTTTTGCGTGGCCTTATTAGCATCAGAATCCGCCGGCGTCCCCGTCATGTTCCTTCGCATAATAATATTTTCCACCTGATTCCCGTTCATTTTTATCTCTTCTTTTATCCTATTTTTGGATTCTAATACTTTTTATCCTGTTTTAACTAAATTCTTGTTTTAACCAAATTCTTGTTTTAACCAAATCTCTGCTTTAATTAAATTTACCCTAATTCTCTTGTCCTAGGATTCTACCGTAACGATCCAGTAACAGTTTCGCGCTCAGCATTCTTTTTTGTCGATACTGCATCGTTGGACTTTTAATTTTCTTAGTTTTTTCAACCTCTTTCAAGATTTCTTCTTCTAGCCCATCGCGATCCCGCGCCTTCGGTAGGTCAGTGCCAATCAACTTTCCATCCTCAAAGGTGCGCGTCCCCACTGTTACGATCTTGCCTAAATCGCTTTTTGGCACCCCCTCATCACTAAATTCTTCCCCCAGTTCGGCCTCCGCTCGTTCTGTCTCTAGATTTTTTTCTTGTTCAATCTGTGAAGTTACACTCTCAAAGCCCTGCATCTGCTCTGAACGCATTTGCATTGGGCTTACCTGTTCAAACTGCCCCTGCCCTGGCATATTATTCATCTGCACTTGCTCTGGTATGCCACCCGTCTGCATCCCCTCTGGGATACCATTTATCCGTA
>CALHIA010000068.1 GCA_938030585.1 uncultured Candidatus Saccharibacteria bacterium
CTTTAGGTCGGGTCTCTCTGGATAATAAAGTTGAATAGGATCCTTTGGATGAGCGATATTTTCGTTCCACCAGGCAGCCCTCTCTTTGTTGATGAATGAAGCATCTCTTGCTTCTTCCCACCATTTTTCATTAAAATACGCATGTTTATGCCAGTATCCATTCATATAGTACATGGGTGCATAAATTGCTTCATGGTATTCCCAGCAGCCTTGCGGATCAAATGTAACTACAATTTTAACTTCTGGCACTAATCCAATTAGTTGCATAATTGATTCATCTGAAACTTTTTTCCGGAAAATAATATCATTGTCTGTTTGAAATATTTTTTTACCTGTGTCATCCCATGTGAGTGGGCCATTTATATATGGGTTATTCCAGTCTTTGAGATTAAAGTTACTAGTGACAACATTGTTTTCGGTAGAATTATTATTGTCGGAATAATCAACTGCAACGTACCCGAGATTATTTGCCCAGGCCTTATAATCAAATTGTCCGTCGGCGAAACGCTGGTAGAGACGCCAGTTATATCTGTCGAATTGGCGACCTTCAGCGATTAATTGCTGTGCGGGATACTGGTATTTGCCAGTATCGTACTGAATATCACTTTGAACTTCCTTGTTCGCAGTAGTATCGGTGGAGCTTTGTCCGCTTTGGTTGGCACTGGGCTTCAAACCCAAAACACCAGCCTCAGCGGCAAATGCATTCACAGTTGATAAAGATAAAACTGTTACAGCCAACATTGCTACAATACTTTTTTTAATCATAATTCACCTCTTTCTAAAAGAGCTATCCTGGTATGACTAGAATAGCAAGTGTAAGTTATTCGGGGTATACCAAATCTGTCGACATTATATAACATTTATGGTTATATGTCAATCATAATCCTAAGTTAATATCTCAAGTGCAACCATAAGCACCAAAAAGAGATATTAATTGTTTTTGGGTGTGTTAGTAAAATTGAAGATTTAATGGATGTGATGAGAAGGCTTTAGTCGGTATATTCAAATAAAAGTGTACCAAATGTTTGCTCTTTTGAAGCACTGTTTTTGACTGGTACTTCACGTTGAAGAACGAATTCGATTTTTACAAACTCGCTGTTATTAAATTTTAAAAGATGTGGATAGACTTCGAAGTCAAAATTAAGATAGTCAGCGTCAATTAAGACATATTTCTTGCCATTTTTATCGCGAAAAAGATAGACCCAGGTGTCAGGCTCAACCTGATAATGATCGCTTTCTACGAGATTTTCGCAGTTATACGCGGCAATGATTCTTTCTCGTTCTGATTTCGATAAGTACATATTGATAACATAACATAAAAAGAAAAGGCCGACAACGGGTGTCGACCTTTAAGCTATTTGGTTGATAGAAATGAATTAAAATCTGTGTGTCTCTGTGCCTGTACCATACTTTTTATCGGCATTTTCATCAATCAGGTAATCATGCTTGTCAGTAGCCCAAGCATCTCTAAGGTAGGTAACATTACCATTCGCATCAATAGTTGCATGACCATGACCTATTCCATCCCCTGCAGCATTCAAACCGCCGAAATATACATCGATTTTGCCACTACCGTCTTTTTTCGGGACAACTTTAGCATCTTGCCCGAAAATTGTACCGAGGTAATGAGCGTTCGATTTTATGAGTGCCATATTGACTTTATCAATGGCCTGATGTTTTTTTGAATTTTGCTCTGATTTTACCTCTTCAAGTTTACGATTAAATTCTGCCTGAGCCTGCTTAAACCGTTCTTGGAGGTGATCAAAATCATCCTTAACTGAATAGAGCTGATTTTTTAATGCATTAAACTCTGCCTGTGCAGATTCGTGACGAGATTTTGCCTGTTCAAAAGAAGATTTCGCACGATTAAATCCTGAAGGATCTGTTTTAGGAGATAGTGCCTCGGCATTTGCTTTCGCTTGCTTAATTTCACGAGCAAGCTCTGATATTTCAGCATTCAATGCATTACGACGATCCCTATGTTCATATCCTTGTTGAGAAAGATATGGAGCTTCAGACTTATCACCATATTGATATGCACTGCTAGCATCGTCGAAACATTCCTGCATAGCACGATGTTCGATATCCGCCTCATGCTTCAAAGACTCAATTTTTGAGTTATTACGATCTCGGATTTGCGTATATTCATCCCAAACAGAATCACGACATGAATATGCAGACTGCATTGCCTCAAATTCACGATTCATACACTCTCTTGCGCGAACACGTTCATCCCAACATGTCTGCATAGCACTATGGGCAATATTAAGTTGCTTTTGTAAATCCTTAAATATGCGAAAAGCACCTTGTTTTTGTTCGAAAAGAGACTGCTGTCTTGATTTAAGTCTATCCAACTCTGGATTTCTTATCATACATAATCACCACCCTTTCAAATTAGTAATGTACGTTTAAAGTTTCATCAACCAAATACTATTTTATTATAACATTTTTTATAGATTTTGTAAAATAAGCCCCTGAACTAACATCTCAAGTGCAATACTAAGCAACAAAGAGGGATATCGATAAAAAGTAAACCTAGTGGGGTATTTAAGGTAAAAACTTGGCAATGAAGGGTATTAGAATTTCATCATCTGTGTAGCCGGCGTGATGAGATACATGATAGTGGTCTCCAGGAGCTGTAATGGCGACATCAGTTTTAGCAATAGCGAGAAAATCACCCAACATATTCTCAAAAAGAATATTTTCAGGGCCGTCTCCAAATAATTTACTATCCCTGACTTCTTTTGCGCTATATAAAGTGTAAAAATTACCAAAATGCTTATTGAAGCGACGACGAAATTCCTGTTTCTTGCCGGGTTTAATTTTATAAACGGCGGCGCGTTGATCAATGGAAGTTTTATGGGTCATGAGTTCCAGAATATCTGGATAATTTTCGAGATACAATGTTTTAGTTTTAATGTGACCATGGTCAGCTAAGACTATCAAGAGGGTATCGTGAAGTGATTTTGAAAGCTCAGCGATTTGGTCATTTTGATCTTTGATGATTTTTTTCACCGTGTTAGAATCGGGACCTTCTTCGTGCATAGTGGCGTCTGGCTCATCGCTATATGCATAGATGTATTTTCTACCAGGTCGACTCGCTTCGTCTTTGATTCTTTCTATCATCTCTCCGAATCCTTTATATGGGTCATCACCAAAAGGCATTATTTCCAATGCCTTGTGTTTGGTAAATTGGTTAATTTGATCAGGAATAGTTTCGGATACAAGAAGTGGTTTGACTGCGAGATAGTCGGTACAAATAGCTTCGTCGTTGCCCTTCTCAGTATTCAAAAATAAGGTAATAATTTTATCAATAGGCTGAATATAGGCGGTCCAGCCAGTCCAGCCATGCTCTACAGGATTAAGACCAGTACGAATTGAACTGGTGGCAGCGGCGGTGGTGGCTGGAAAAACGGTAGTGAGAGTTTGTTTTAAGTTTTGTCGAAGAAAAGCAGATTCGGGTAAGGCGCGTTCGAGAATACGAGAGCCTAGGCCGTCCAAGAGAATAATTACAACATTCTGAGGATGGTGCGTGGCCAAGAGTTCGTCCATTAGTGGTAGACCTGAATGTTTTTGAGGTAAACCAAAATATTTTTGTACAGAGGCGCTAATATTGGTGAGGGTTTGATTGTAATTGTTTTTGACTCGCATGTTTTATAGTTTTTGGTAATTGAAACGCGCTAATTCTGGTTCGATGTCTTGGTAAGATTTGCCAGCTAGGACACCGCCGGCGGTAAAAGTTTCTTGAGTAACGTTAGCTAAGGCTATACTTGGCGTCTTGAATGAGGATTTTTCGGAAATAGTTTTGAATTCAAAGTCAATTAGGACTAAACCTTTAAGTTGGTCCTGAAAAACATCCACTTCGGCATTATGACCATCGATTATGATATTGTAGCGATCTTTAGAAACGCGCTTCTGGCTACAGCTAATGAGAGCTTCGAACTCATCTTTTGTAAGAGGTATGGTTTGTTCGATTTGCTCGGAGGCATCACCATCTTTGACCGGAGTTTTCTTGGTAATTTCATATAGATCACCACGTTTTCTCAAGCGGAGATGTGAATGTTTAGCGGTATCTGGAATATAAATATCGGTAATACGAGTCGGAATGGCATCTTTAATTCCCTCTGGGATTTCTTTGGCAAGGAAGGTAAGTTCTAATTCTAGTTCTCGACTCATTTTTTCTCCTTAATTAATATAGGTTGAGGTTTTGGGATTTTTAAAACGCTTTAACGCTGTGTGAGGCGTTGGATTTAAGAATATTTAGCGCAGACCGACGGCTTTTTGAACTTCGAGAAGTTTTTGGTTGGCGACTTGGTTGGCGTATTTTTCGCCTTCTTCAAGTAACTGATAGATTTCTTCGTCGGTAATGTTTTGGGCTTTGGCTTGGAAATTCGAAATATGTTCGACAAGACGTTCGGCAACGAGTTTTTTGAGTTCACCATATTGTGGACGGTGCTCCCAGGAAGCAATGAGGTCATGAGGTGAAGTGTCGGTGATGGCGGCAAGGATTTGTAAGAGATTGGAAATGCCTGGCTGGGTTTTGAAATCGAAATTAATATCAGCAAGCGAGTCGGTGGTGGCGGACATAATTTTCTTGCGGATACGTTCTGGCAGATCGGCGAGCATGATCTTGCTATTCTCGGATTCGGCAGATTTGCTCATTTTTTTCTCTGGATTCATCAAGTCACGGATACGCAGAGCGAAAGATTGGGTATCACCGTACATGAATTTAACCTGGTTTTCGGTATTTTCAGGAATGGTAAAAATTTCACCATACTTATGATTGAAACGCTCGGCGATGTTGCGAGTGAGTTCGATGTGTTGGAATTGATCTTCCCCGACTGGCACGTAATTAGCGCTATAAAGTAGGATATCGGCGGCCATGAGAATTGGATAATCGAAAATTCCGACGTTGGTGGAAAGATTGCCGTTATGACTTTTGTCTTTGTATTGAGTCATGCGGAGAGCTTCGCCCATAGAGGTGTGGCAATTCAAAATCCAAGCGAGTTCGGTGTGGGCTGGTACGTAAGATTGGCGATAAAAATGCACATTTTCGTTTAATTCGAGGCCGGCAGCGAGATAATAACGGATAGTGCGGAGCATATTGGATTGAAGATCGCCATCGGTCTCACTGATGATAGAGTGGAGGTCTGGGACAAAAATATTGACGTGATGAGTGCTAGAGTATTGATTGGCAAGGCGAACCATCGGGAGCATGGCGCCGAGAAAATTCCCGATGGTAAGGTCGGAGTTAATGCGAATACCGGTCAAGATTGTTTTCATACATCTATTATAGCAGGATTTTCTGGGTTAGGTGCGAGGTTTGATGAAGTCTATAGCGTCTGAAGTTGGGGAGTCGTTGGTAATTTCGGGTTTTTCGGTCTGGAATTTAATATGGGTTAGCTCGGATTTTAGGAGATTGAGGTTTTTTAGGTGTGATTTTAGATTATTCTTGTGGCAAATTTTAGCAATAGCGTCACTGATTTGATAATCGGTGAAATTCTGATGGGCGATTAGATTTTGGAAGAGATTTTGGATTTTTGGATCTGTAGTATCGAGGGTCCAGGTAGTGACATTGCCATCGATATCGACGTTAATTTGAAAATCAGGATCCGTCAGATTTTGTCTTTTTAGTTCACTCAAAAATAAATCATAAAAAGCATAGGCATGAATATGGGTATAGTTAGCGTTTTCTGATTTGGTGTAGAATATCATGGTTATATTATAGGCTTAAATTAGAATTTGAAGTAAAAAAATCTCCCTAGTCCCGTAACAATAACGGGGGGGAGATAAAAAGCTCCCTGCCCAAAACATACGATGGTCGAGCTTTTGGTTATATATTATGGCCAGGGTGAGATTTTGTCAATAAAAGATATAGATAAAAGAGACCCTCTTGTCCTAGGAACAAAACCTAGCGAATGGTCTCTTTTATTGGATTCTAATCTAAATATGGTTAGTTTGTCAACTAATGTTATTTTTTGTTCCCCATTTGAAAGAAAAAAGAACCACCTTAGCTGGTGGTTCTTGATATAAAAAACAACCCGTTAAGGTTGCTTTAAGTACTTGTTGGTGGAGCATGGGGGATTCAAACCCCCGACCTCATCAATGCGAATGATGCGTTCTATCAGCTGAACTAATGCCCCGACCAATTAATTATATTCTGTTCGGAGATTTTCTTCAATCTTTTAATTTTAATACGATATAAATTGACAAGTTTTCTTTGCAAGTATATAATCAACTCATACCAAGAAAACTTGGCAAGATAATGGAGAGAATCTATGAATAAGAAAGAAATTTTAGAGAAAAGCCGTAAAGAGAATAAGGGTATGGACGAGATGGAACTTAGTGCATTATATCGTTCAGGGTATGTCGCCAGTATTGTTGGTGGATTTCTCTGTATTTGTCTGCCACTTCTTGAATCAGCTTTGATGCATAAGATCAATAATGGTACATGGATTGTTTTCTTGGCAATGGATGCTGCTGCGATGCTTACAAAATATTTTTATTCAAGAAAAAAGAAGGATTTAATTATCGGTTTAATTTTGTCTATTCTGGATGTTTGGATCGCCTTTTTTATGTAGTTCAGGAATAATTCAATGAACCATACTTTAATTTTAAGAAATAATTTGAAGGAGGTGCGGTCCGAGAAAAATCTTTCGCAAGCGCAGTTGGCTGAAATGGTTGGGGTATCGAGAAATACCATTAGTTCGATAGAGACTGGTCAATTTAATCCAACGGCGAAATTGGCTTTGATTTTGTGTGTAGCTTTAGATAAGAGTTTTGAAGATTTATTTTATTTTTAAGATATAGACATTTAAAAAACGAGACTCTAATGTTTTGGTCTCGTTTTTTTGATTAAGCTTACTTTTCTTGTTAAGGGCCTATTGCTTTTTGAAAATAGCACCCATGAGCTTGATGAAGTTTGGTTTTTCACCATACATCAGGATGCCGACGCGGTAAATACGGGCGGAAAGCCAGCCGATAAAATAGGTACTGACGATCAAAACTAAGATTGAAAGGATAATTTCCAGGGTAGAGACATTGGAAATTATGGCGCGAGTGAACATCATCATTGGCGCAGTAAATGGGAAATACGAGAGGAAGACATTGAACGGAGTATCGGCATTGCCGGAATTGATGGCGGACATAGTGACGATGAAAGTGAAGACGATGATGATTTGGACTGGCATGACTGCAGAACTGAGTTCGTCGATCTTGGAGACCGTAGAAGCGAAGGCGCCGTAGAGGAAGGAGTAAATGAGGAAGCCAAGCAGGAAGAAGATTAGCATATAGACTAGAATTTGAGTCGGGATATTAGAGATAATTTGATTTACAGGAAAGTCAGGGTTGTTGACAGAGGAAATTTTCACACAAATGAAAGCCTCGATGATGATGGCGGCGATTTGGATGAGGCCGGCGAGGCTGGTAGAAATGATTTTGCCAAAGAGTAAGGCATTTGGCTTGACCGAAGTGGCGAGAACTTCCATGGCGCGAGAAGTTTTTTCGGTGACTACACTGTTCATGACGTGAGAGCCATAGAAAGTAATAGCCATGTAGAGAGCGTAGATGAGGACAAAAGTATAAATCACAGAGGCGGCTCCGTTTTTATTGACAGTTTCGAGATTGATTTTTACATCAGGATTTAAAACCTTAGCGATGGTAGAAGGAGCGAGATTTTGTTCGGCGAGCAGGTCGGATTGACGTAGATTCTTGACGATAGCATCGATGGATTGGACCTCGCGAGTACTAGCTTCACTAAAACCAATCTTGGAATATTCGGTAACCTCGGTGAGGTCGTGGTTGGCTTCGATAAAGAATTTGGCCTTATCATCGATGACTTCTTGTTTGGCCTCTTCGGTAGATTTGTCGGTAAGCTTTACTTCGTAGTCCGGTAGGGCGGCATGGATGGTCTGGACGAGAGTATCAGATTTGGCATAGTCGGTTTTAATCAGGGCAACCGGAGTATTATTGTCGGAATTAAAAAGTTTTAGGTCGGAAATCAGTTGAGGCAAGAAGAAGACGCCGGCGAGAATGATAGCCATGATACCGGTGGAAATGAGATAACCCTTGCTGAGTACGATTTTCTTAAATTCATATTTGAAAACGGTGAAAAATTGTTGCATACTTCCCTTTCTATTCCGCGTATTCGATAAAGATATCTTTTAGAGTTGATTCGAGGTCACCAATTTGATCAATCGGATATTTTTTGATAAGGTCGCCCATGGTTTTGGTGCGGTCTTCGTCTTTTTTCAAGCGATAAACCAATTCACCTTCGCGCAGAATTTCGGTTTGTTCTGGAAGCGCAGTGTGGATTTTTTCGACCTCATCAGATTTGATAAGAAGCTTATTTTTGCGATGATTTTTAAGAATCTGGCGAAGGTTGCCTTGGAGCTTAATCTCACCTTCCTTTAGGATTAGGATATCGTCACAAAATTCAGAGACGTAATCCATTTGATGACTAGAAAAGAGGACGATTTTACCGCGTTTGATTTGCTCGCGTACTACCTCTTCGAGAAGCTGGGAGTTGACAGGGTCGAGGCCAGAGAAAGGTTCATCGAAAATCACAATATCTGGGTTGTGAACAATACAGGAAATGAGCTGGATTTTTTGTTGATTACCCTTGGAAAGAGTTTTAAGTTTGGCGTTTTTATAATCGGTCATTTGAAGAAAATCTAGCCAGTAATCAATCGATGCGGTGGCGGTTTTCTTATCGACGCCTTTGAGCGCGGCTAAATAGATTAATTGGTCGACGATTTTGTCGTTCAGGTAGAGGCCGCGTTCCTCTGGGAGGTAACCGAGACTAACCTTGGAGTAATCGATTGGCTTGCCGTCGAGGAAAACCTTGCCGGAAGTTGGCTGAAAAACTTGCATAAGAATGCGGATAGTGGTGGTTTTACCGGCGCCATTGCGGCCGAGCAAACCAAAAGCCTTACCGCTTTCGACGGTGAAACTAAGGTCTTTTAGGACCTTTTTGTCGCCAAATTTTTTGGTGAGATTTTTAACTTCTAATTTCATTTTACCTCCATGATTAGATATATTATACACCTGTGCGATTTTGTTCAGACGGTTTTAGCTCGGATTATTGGCGTGGTGATTTTTTATTAATTCAGTGACGCGTGTTTAGTTAATGCTGGGGACTGGGAATTTTGCGGCGAGAGTTTCGACTTGACGACGAATTTCGGCCAGCTGGGGTTCGGCGGTAGAGAGGTTTTCTTCGGATTTTACGGATAGACAGATATCCATGACTTGCTTCATCCAGTCAGCAATTTGCTGCATTTCAGTGACACCCATACCGCGGGTGGTGATGGCGGGGGTACCGAGACGGACGCCGGATGGACGGAAGGCGGCGGAAGTGTCTTCCGGGACAGCGTTAGCGTTTAGGGTGAGGCCGACGAGGTCGAGGGCGCGCTCATAAAATTTACCATCGATGCCGAAATTCTTTTTGGCATTGACGAGGATGAGGTGGTTATCTGTGCCGTTACCTTGGAGGATAAAACCGTGATTTTGAAGTGCGGCGGCGAGAGCCTTGGCGTTTTCGACTATCTTGGCGGAATATTGCTTGAAATCATCGGAGAGAGCTTCCTTAAAAGCGACAGCCTTAGCGGCAATAATATGTTCGAGCGGACCACCTTGGGTGCCCGGAAAGACCGCACGGTCGATGAGAATTGGAATATTTTCAAGAGTGTGTTCAGGTTTTTTCAGAGGAGAGGCGACGTTTCCTTTCGATAGAATCAGGCCGCCACGTGGACCGCGAAGAGTTTTATGGGTGGTGGTAGTCATAACATGAAAGCCAAAATCTAGAGGATTCGGGTGTACACCGCCTGCGATGAGGCCGGCGACATGCGCCATATCAGCCATCAGAAGGGCGCCGATTTTTTGGCCAATTCTGGCAATGCGGGCAAAATCAGGAATTTTCATGAAAGCAGAGTAGCCGATGAGGATAATCTTTGGACGTTCAGTTTCGGCGAGGCGTTCAATTTCGTCGTAATCGAGGTCGCCTTCTGGGGTGACGCCATAATTAATAAATTGATAAATTTTGGCGGAACGAGTAACTGGACAACCATGCGTAAGGTGACCACCGTGACCGAGGTTCATGGCCAGAATTTTGTCACCAGGTTTACACCAGGCAAAATAAACTGCTTCATTAGCATTGGCGCCAGAGTGGGGCTGGACATTGGCGTGATCGGCGTGAAAAAGTTTCATCGCGCGGGCGATAGCGAGGCGTTCGATTTTATCAATATTGGTTTGGCCGCCATAGTAACGATAATTCGGTAGGTCGGCAACAATATTTGATTCATCGGCTGGGTCGTAATCCTCTAAATCTTGAAAAGATGGGTAGCCTTCGGAATATTTATTGGTGAGGACGGTCCCCATGGCTTTTAAGACATCGGCGGAAACATAATTTTCGCTCGGGATGAGTTCGAGGCCCTTAGATTGGCGGATTTTTTCTTGATCGATAAGTGAAAAGACAATATCTGACATAATTTCTCCATGTTAAATTATTAGTGCATTAAATAAATCACGTTAATAAACTGAAAAATTAGTACATAGATAGCAATTCCCTTTAATTCTTCCATTTATTATACCTTAAAATTGACAAAAAGGTTAGAGGTTTGATATAATTACTCTATCGCAA
>CALHIA010000069.1 GCA_938030585.1 uncultured Candidatus Saccharibacteria bacterium
TTCATCTTCATCATGACCCGCCATACGAACATACCCACCAATGGGTAATAAGCGAAGCGTATATACTGTTTCACCTTTACGAACTTGGAAGATTTTCGGTCCCATCCCTATCGCAAATTCGCGAACTAAGATACCTGCTTTTTTTGCAAAATAGTAATGATTACGGTTAAGCTATTTACAAAAAACATAAAAAGTGGTATAATGAGTCAAATTGATATAAATCATAGAGTTTAATTGGAGATTATTATGCAAACTAATCAACCTAACCGCGCAAAACGTTTTCGTATTATCGTTTTCGCCACCATCATCGCTCTTATCGTAGTGGTTTTTGGTGCTTGGATCATCACTTCAGCTATTAAATCTGCTGAAAAGTCCCGCCAACAAGAAATCGCTGCTACCGAAGAGTCTAAGGAAGAAAAAACTAATAAGACCGAGACCAAGGCAGAAAATAAAACTGAAGCCAAATCTGAAGCTAAGACCTCTGAAAAGACTAATAATCAAGGTCAAACCAATAAGATTTCTACCGCTTCTCCAGCTGATCAGTACCAAAACAATAAAACTACCACTACGTCAAACACCGCCAATGGTACCGCTAATAGCACCACTAAGGCCGCTTCTGACCTCCCAAGTACTGGTCCAGAAGATCTCGTCTTCACCGCTATTCTTGCTGGTGTAGCTGTCTACCTTGTTTGTTTGAATCTCAATCATAAAAAATCTGTCGCCTAATCGACGGATTCTTAGAAAATCTCCACTTCGAGTGGAGATTTTTTGTTTGAGAAGTTTTTTCTTGCCCTATTCTGATTAAACTTATGCTAAAATATAGAGGAATATTTGAGCAAACTTAATCACGAGAAAGGGAAGCATGGCGGATAAATTCGATTTTGACCTCGAGGTCAATCCGATTGAAACAGGCCCAAAAAATCAAAACAAGGAAACTGGGGTAAGTGCTAATAGTGTGCATTTTAGCGCCCAGGCATCGGAGCCAGCTAAAACGCAAGGCCTAAGTACGGAAGCCCTAGGAACCGAAAAATCCAATGTTTTGTCAGACGATCTAATTAATAATATGGCCGACTCCATCGCCGAAGAGTCATTAGAAAATCCTGTTCTGGCCGACGAAGTTAATGAAGATATTGCAGTTTTTGAAAATAACGCAGGTTCCGAAAATACTGCAATTTCCGAAAAACATGCAATCTCTGAAAATAATGAAGTCTCAGAAGATAAAAATCACATTCTTGATGAGGTTCTAAAAGAAAATAATTACGAGGAGCCAGTTGAAGATTCCGCTTCGGTCACCGTCTCCGATTCTACCTCTAATTCTGCCTCTGAACCTAACGCTGAGCCTACCTCTGAAACTACCCATGAATCTGCTACTGAGTCTAACTCTGATTCAGCCTCCGAAAATTCTGAAGCTAACGCCGAAGTCGAAACTCCGGCCAAAAAAGAGAAAACCAAAGCTCAAAAAATCTTCCTCCATCTCCTTGCCGTCCTTGTCGCTGCCGGTATCGCGCTCTTTGTTTACTTTTTCTTCTTCGCAAACGTTAGCGCCAGTACTTTTTCTAAAATCTTCCACAAAGTTAGTGGTTCCGATATTGAATTCCAACAATTTGTCACAGGTGATGCCTTAAATACTAAGGGCGAAAGTCAAATTCAGCAGGCTGATCTTCGCGTTAGTCTAAGTCGCGGTAGTACAGAAAATTCTGCCGCCGTCCACGCCACTCTAAATTTCACCATGAAGGGTGATAATTCGCCAATCCTGCTCGGCCTTGAGGGAATTTTGGCCCAAGATGGTAAAATTTACCTTAAGCTCGATCATTTGAAAGATAGCTTGACTGCTGTACTGAAGGGTTCTGGTAAAGAAATTGACTCAGAAATGCAAAAATCGCTCGACGACTTTGCGATGGAAATTGAAAATAAGTGGCAACGTATCGATGCTGAGGAAGTCGTCGCGGGTGTAGGTAGTACGCTAGGCTTTACCTTACCAAAAGTTTTACAGAACGGTATTGCCGGCACGCTCTCTTGTGTGACTCAAAATATCGGTAAGACTCATAATCAGCAGTCCGAACTCATGACTAAGCTTTACCGCGACAATGAATTTGCCAATTTCACTGAATTAAATAGTGAAGAATCCGCTAGCTATGCCAAGCTTTCGGGTGATCTCGGTAAACTCTACCGCATTACTTTTAACGACAATAAACTTAGTCGCTTCCTCGAGGCTGCCAATAAAGCCTCCCAAAGTACCGAAATTTCTAAATGTCTCTCGAATGCCTATTCTCTTGCTCCAAACTCTTATGAAGAGGAAGAGCAGGGTGTTTTGAAGGATAAAACCATCAAGGATTACGACAAATATATCCAAGAAGTCAAGAGCACTGTTAATATCTTCGTGGGTATCGATACTTTTACGGGCGATATCAAGGGTCTAATCTTTACCACTCCTGGCCAAAAGAATTCAAAAGAGCTCGATCAAACTCACGCCGTGATGCGTTTTAAAGATTCTAAGAAAAAGGAAATTAAAGTCCCAGCTGAGTCCACTCCAATCTTTGATAGCCTAAGTAAGATTTTGAAGCTCGATCAATTTGAGGAAATCCTGAAAAAGACCCCACTCCAGAATCCTCTTCAAA
>CALHIA010000070.1 GCA_938030585.1 uncultured Candidatus Saccharibacteria bacterium
TCCATCCACCCAGCTGAAGTCTTCACTCTCCGTGCAGACGCCTACTTCTGGGCCTACCGCCAATCCCTCAGTGGCGGCCAAGCCTACACGGTCTACTCTCGTGAAATCGCGCCGAGGTATTAGAACGCCCAATACGCCCCTCACAGCACCTCAAAGATATTCGCCCACCATGCATACACAAGATCACTCCACGATATTAAAATCCGGATTTTTCTCTATACAAAATCCATAAATTATGTCATAATATATAGAATGTTAAGAACTGGAAAAAAATTTAGTAAACCTTCACTTTCACGCGTCATTAACGGCGATGTCACCATGAAGGAAGTTGACATCAAAAAACCACGCCACCGCCTGGATCACTTTTTGGTCGAGAAATATCCAGACTACAACCGCAATACCTTACAAACTTTCATCAAATCCGGCTACGTCACGATTAACCAAACTCCCGTCACCAAGCCGAATACCGCGATCAATGAAGACGATGTCATTGAGCTAAATCTTCCAGATTTTCTCAAAGATTCTAACGCCAAAGCTACCGCCGTCGAAAATCTTAAACCGAAAACCATTTACGAAGATGGTAATGTTATTGTCCTCGAAAAACCAGCTGGCTTACTTAGTATGGCCAAAGGCGCCGTTACATTAGAACCAACCCTCGAAGATTACGGCCTACTCGTCCACCGTCTCGACCGTGATACTTCCGGTGTAGTAATTTTGGCGAAAAATCCAGAGACTCAAACTCTGCTTCGTAAACAATTCCAAGATCGTAAAACTCATAAAACCTACTACGCCATTATCGAAGGCGCACCAAAACTACCTGCCGCTCGCATCAATCTACCAATCCAACGCAACCTCAAACATCCTACTACTTTCGTCGTGGAAGCTGGTGGTAAAGAATCCGAAACTTTCTACGAAGTAAAGGCCACCAAGAAATTTAGCCTTGCCGATGTCCAGGAAATTCAAAAGCTAATTCAAGCCCACTCCGATTATTCCGGAAAAGAATTCAAAGCAGGGAAGACTTACTCTCTTGTCATGCTTCGCCCAACCACTGGTCGCACTCACCAACTTCGCGTCCACATGAATTATCTCGGCACCCCAATTGTTGGCGACCGCGTCTATGGTTCAGCCAAACCAAACACCACCGATCGTCTCTACCTACATGCCGCTTCTCTCGAAATTACCATTCCAGAAAGTCGTCGCGTTACTTTCACCACTGATCTTCCACCAGAATTCCAAATCTTTAATCAATAGAATACTTCAAATTCACTTCGTAAAACCCGCACCTTTAGCGAGTTTTACTTTTTCCTAAACTAAGTTAACACTTCTAGTGGGTTTTACTTTTTCTAAACCAAGTTAACACTTCTAGCGGGTTTTGCTTTTTTCTAAACTAGACTACAATAGAAGTATGTACTTCGAGAATCTTTCAGAAATCCCTGCTTTAGCCTCCGCTTATTCTTCCACAATTTTTAATCTTGAAAAAAATCCTAATATTCGCGCCACTTATCTCATCGAGCCGGACAAAAAAGATAATAATAAAATCCCAGTTGAAGCTATTCGCGAAATTTTAACCCATCTAAACAGTATTCAGACCTCAGATATTTTTGTCGTCATCAATCACGCCGAAACCCTCACCCCCAGTGCCACTTCCGCTCTACTTAAGACCCTCGAGGAGCCCAAGAATCATTACCACCTCGCACTTTTTACCAAAAATCCAAACCGTTTACTCGACACCATCCGTTCGCGTTCCGCGATTTTCTATCTCAAAGAGAAGGATTACCTAAAAACCACACCCGAAGCCGACCCCAAAATTTTCGAACTTGCCAAAAAACTACTTGTAGTAAGCGCCAAGGATCTCCCCGTCCTCGCAGACGAAATTATTAAATCTACCCCGAAAACCAACCCCAATTTTTTCTATCAAATACTCGATACCACTATTAAACTAGCCGAAAAATCTTACTACAAAACCAAAAATCCTATCTTCCTCCAGAAAATCTCCGGCCTCATCGAGACCAAACGTCTCGCCTCAGATTTTTCCGCCAATAAAAAACTCCAGCTCGTGGCTAACCTCTTATAAGTTCTTATATTTGCTTCCACCATAAGACTAATTCTGCGCACGATAAACTCCTTCATCCACCACTATCGCTTCTCAAAATTTTGGTATTTCAAGCATTTTCATGTATAATATAAGATATGCTAGGAATTTTCCTCATCTTACTTTTCGTAATTTTTCTGATTTTTTTCGAACCAAAAATCGAAGCCAGGCTTAAAAAACCAGCTCCAGAAAACAAGAATTTTGATGCGCAAATGAAAAAACTTTGGGATATTGCCAAGGTCAGTATGAAAGAGCGCAAAACTCTTCGTGCCGAAAAAGCTCTGCTTACAATTTTAAAATTTGACGAA
>CALHIA010000071.1 GCA_938030585.1 uncultured Candidatus Saccharibacteria bacterium
AAGCATTGAAGCGGTGCCAAATTTTATCACCAAACTGATCGTAATCTTTTAGAATATCGGTAAGATTATGTATCTTGTCGGCGACAGCGACAATGTAGGCCTCAATGTAATAGGAATTGCCGAGACGTTTCAAATAACTTTCCTTGCGTTCCTTCCAGGGTAGTTTAGGTTGACCGGCAGTTTTAGGTTCCGAAACATCTTTGACGATGTCAGTAATCTCGTCTCCAAAATCGCGTCGCATATCGATCTCCGAGTAGATAGCTGGATTGACATCTTCAAGGATATCGTGCAGGATGCCAGCGACAATCGTTGTTTCGTCATTGGTATATTGACCAATAATCATGCCGACGGCGACAGGATGGGAAATATATGGAATATTAGTTCCCTTGCGGTATTGGCCAGAATGAGCCTTGGCCGCAATCTTCAGTGCGAGATTGATTTTGTCAGTAAACATAAATTCACCTAACCTTTCGTAATGTGTGTGCGGGCGACTGTTTGGTTAAAATTCCTCAAATTTGTAAGGTGCAATAAATTCACCTCTCTCTCGAGAGGTGAAAGTTGTGTGGCAATTTTTTCGTAGATTTAAATATAATTATCTTTTACTTCGGGTTCACGATACCAGATGATGCTAGATTTTTCAGAAGAGATTTCTAAACTTTGCTCTTTAAAATCCTTATAGGTTGAAACTAACCATATAGCGGGAAATCCAGTAACGGTAAACCTAGCGTTATTAAACCATACTAGAAGACCAAACTCATCTGCGTCGGGCATTACACCGATAAAGTGTCTCTCATCTAATATATCTTGGTATGACGGCCAGTCGGCTTTTGAAACTTTTTGCCAACCGTTGTATTCGAGGATTTCACCCCAGTGTTTGGCATCGAAGCGATGCTCTCCGGGTTTGCGCGGCCCTGGTTTAGGTAATTTTGGTGAACTACCGCAGTATTTTTTCATCATCCAGGCTACATAACTAGTACTACGCCGAATGACAAAATTACTAGAATCGGTAATTAGGGTGTAAAAATTACTGTCGGATTCCTGCCATTTGGCAAAATCGAGATTAGCGTAAGGATATTCTTCTGCGCCAGTCTCCATGATGAAACGATAGATGTGGCGATAAATTATGCGAATAATCCGTTTAGGCTGCCAGGCAGCGCAAGATTCTCTTGCGAAAAAATTTGCTACTTTAATCTTAAATGTACTCATGATACCCCTCCTTTTCATGCTGTGTGGGAAAATACCCAATATATATATTATACAATGAAGAGTGTGGTGTATCAATTTTTGGCCTGAGTTAATATCTTGAGATGCCGTACTTGATGAGAATAATAATATTTTAGAATCGAGCAACCCGCCATTTCTGACGGGTTCTCATGAAGATAGCACCGAAGTGGTATCTCCGACGTTGGAGTTTCTCACTCCGATGCTTTTATATTATCATATATTGAAGAAAACTCAATCTGGGCGTTAACGGTTAAGGTTAATTATAAAATAATTTTAAAATCATCGTATTTATCAGCAAAGGTCTCCTCGATTGTTTTATTTGTTTTCTTAAGATATTTCTTAACGAGATAATAACCTAAAGAATAGCCAGACCAGCGTGGAAGTTTATCATTGTCATTGAAAAAGATTTCATTGTAGTTGTAATTATCAGAATCTAATTCATTATGAATAAGAGCTAATATTTCTTTATTTTGTTCATCGGAACGTTCAAGAATGGTTTTAATAAATAAACTTTTTTCAGCCTTATTTTCTATAAACTCAGCTTCAAGAATGCACGCCAGTCCTTCGAAAATAAGATTATCAAAAAGCGATTTCATCCATTCGGGATTCTTCCCCCATCGGGATGCATGGCAAAGTTCATGTACGATATTTTCTGAGATAAGATTTTCGGTAGCTTTTTTGTCATCGATACTAATCTGAATAAAATCGGCGGAAAAAGTATACCCGCCTGCGCCGTTCTCTGGAATAGTCATTGTGATTCGATTAGTGACTAGAATATCGATATCCCAGTTGATTTTTAGCTTCGGAAAAACGTATTCTTCGGCTGTTTTTGTGGCTTCCATAATCGTCTTTTTCTTGTCAGAAAGATTTCCGTTGGCTTCGGTGAGTAATAAGTTTATTTTGCTCATATAGTTATTGTACTGCTTTTTGAGATATTATTTAAAAATAGAATATTGCTAAATAATTGCTTTTTTCATGGAGCACGCCTGGCTTCGCGGCTACTCCATTCGTCGAAAATAAAAAAGTGCGAATCCGACCAAGTTGGTAAAATTCGCACTATTTTTAGTGATCCACTCGGATCGGAAGAAGTCCGGCGAGATCCATCTGTTCCAAAGTAACGCGTGTAAGCTCGCTATTATCAAAGCTAATCTCATACTCACGACCGCCTTCTTTGGTAGGCTTTATGAGATTGCGATCACGAAGCTTCTTAATTTGCTGAGCGATAGCGACAGATGTGACATCGCGATCCCACAGATCCTTAATGTCGCCAGCCTTAATAGTATTGAGTCGGATAGCACGACCAAGAATATTACTTTCGAGCCGAGAGATAATACCAGCTTTCTCCATGCGATCGACAGACGGAAGCAGGATCTTCTTATTGACAAAATCGGCATCAGCAAGAGATTCGGATTTCTTAATTTCGTCGCGGACACCAGACAAAAAATACTCACACCATTCTAAGATATGCTCGTCTTTATAATCGTCGGCAAGAGCTAGCATATCGTAATACTTATTGCGATCACCGGCAAAAACGGCCGTAGGGTTAAACAGGCGCATTCTATTTGGTGCAATATAGCCCTTCTTACAAAGAAGCGCATAGGTCAAAAGACGATCAGTGCGACCGTTCCCATTGCCGAATGGGTGGACCCAGACGAAACGGTGGTTAGTAATAGCGATTTTAAGCAGATCATACTGCTCACTATCATCGTTATTGATGTAATCAATAAGCTCGCGCATAAGATCCGGAACGTCATATGGTTCAGGTGG
>CALHIA010000072.1 GCA_938030585.1 uncultured Candidatus Saccharibacteria bacterium
CCGCCGTATCGGTCTTTTTTGCGGCCTGAATTATTAGATTTCCAGCATTAGTAATTTGCGAAACCGTCCCCGGCGCCGAAGAAATTTCGTTAATTGCTAGAGTCTGGATCGAGTCTACGATCACTAACTCGAATTCACCATCGGCAATTGTTTTAGCGATATCGTTACCAGAAGTCGAGGCTGCAAAGCTTAAGGTTTCTGAATTTGCGCCTAATCTCACTGCTCGCATTTTCACCTGGCCAGCTGATTCTTCACCAGAGACATAGAGTACCTTATGGCCGTTAGCAATCTTCGCACAAATTTGCATTAAGATTGTCGATTTACCAATGCCAGGCTGCCCAGCAAAGAGAATTACTGAACCGCGTAAAATCCCCCCACCCAGTACTTCATTCAGGGAATCAAATTCGGTTTTCAGTCGCTCTTTTTCATCCGAAGCGGCGATTTCCTTAATACTGGAAAAACTCAAAGTTTTTCCGCTACTCTTAGCCTGCGCCAGAGCAAATTTACCCGCACTAGAACTATCCTCAACTACTAAATCTTCCACGATAGTATTCCACGCATCGCAGTTATTACAGTGGCCAGCCCATTTGCTATAGCGCGCTCCACAGTTTTGACAGACGTATTGTTTAGTAGCTTTCATATTGAAATTATACCAATCTCTCAGCGAAAACCCAAAATTCCATGTATAATGGGAGTATGAATAAAACAGTCAAAAAATCTGGTTTCACTCTTATTGAACTCGTGGTAGTTTTAGTTTTTGTTTCCATCGCTCTAGTTCTTGCCTTCTTGCAGAAACAAAATCTCGATGCCATGCACCGTGATGAGCAGCGCAAGGAAGCGATCAACGCCATGTATTACGCCCTCGAGGAAGGTTTTTATGCCAAGAATGGCTATTACCCTGAAACTATCACCGATGAGAATCTTACCGTCATGGACCCTAAATTATTCACCGACCCGAATGGTGTTTATATTAATGGTGAAGGTGGTTCACTTAATTACATTTCCGCCGATTGCAATAATGGTAAATGTCGGGAATACACACTCCGCGCTAGACTAGAAAAAGAAGACGATTACATCAAGAAAAACCGCCACAATTAAACTAAAGAATGCCGCATACCTCGTTCCAGAGACACTCAAGGGTGAGAATGTCGCATGCCTTTTATCGGACCGCTCAAGGGCGCTTGCCCGGGCTTATGTCCTCAAAAGGCAAGACGACATTCTCTTCTAAAAAAGAAGCACAAACGGCTTCTTTTTTTCTGATTCGAAATTGCGTGTGATTTTACCGAACAAAAAAGGCTGGAAGAGTATTTGTTATTTTTAAACTTTGAAGTTGCGTACGGTTTATTATAGTTTATAAATCAGAAAGCCCACTTGTTATTTTGAAAACCATAAGCTTGGCCGAGCGGCCTAGAGCGTGTTTTTAAAAAGTAAGTGGGTTTTAGCTGCTAGCTTATTTTAGTAATTAATTGCACGCAATTCAAAGTAGGCTTGTGGATGTGCACATACTGGGCAAACCTCAGGTGCATCATTACCGACAAAGGTGTAACCACAGTTACGACACTTCCAGACGGTGACTTTTTCAGACTTAAAGACCACATCGTCATCGATATTCTTGATTAACTTGCGGTAGCGTTCTTCGTGTTCTTTTTCAATTGCACCGACGCCATCGAACTTGTCAGCGATTTCGTCAAAACCTTCTTCACGAGCGATACGAGCGAACTCTTTGTACATATCAGTCCATTCGTAGTCTTCACCAGCAGCTGCAATCTCAAGATTAGTCCTCGTATCAGCTACAGCGCCGTCATTGAGGTACTTGTACCAAAGTTTGGCGTGTTCTTTTTCATTGTCGGAAGTTTCGGTAAAGATTTCAGCAATCTGTTCGTAACCATCCTTTTTTGCACGAGAAGCAAAGAACTGGTATTTTACACGAGCTTGGGATTCTCCCGCAAAAGCGGTTTTTAAATTATCATAGGTCTTACTATTTTTAAAATTAGATTTATCAATATCGGACATTGAGCTCCTTTCTTAATGGTATAATCTATTATAACGCATTTAAGCAAAAGACGGAGGAATATGGCAATCGAGCGAGTTATCGATAATATATCGCACGAGGAGGATCAGGAAGAGCAAGCAGTAGAAGTCAGTCTTCGCCCAACTAATTTCGCTGAGTATATCGGCCAGGAGCGCTTGAAAAAGAATCTGAAGATCGCTATCGCAGCGGTGAAAAAACGTAATGATGGGACCACTTTGGATCACGTCCTACTTTATGGTCCACCAGGTCTTGGTAAGACTACTATGGCCAATGTCATCGCGCATGAACTTGGTTCTAATCTGCGTGTCACCTCTGGTCCAGCCATTGAACGTGCTGGTGACCTCGCTTCTATTCTAACCAATCTTCAAAATGGCGACGTGCTTTTTATTGATGAAATTCATCGTCTTCGTCGCGCCGTGGAGGAAATTCTTTATTCTGCCATGGAAGATTACAAACTCGATATTGTAATCGGTAAAGGTCCAGCTGCCCGTTCAGTGCGTCTCGACCTGCCACACTTTACCGTAATCGGCGCCACCACTCGTACTGGTTCGTTGGCTGGGCCACTTCGCGATCGCTTCGGAATCACACATCGTCTCGAATATTATAACGAATCGGAAATTGGTCAAATTATTGCTCGTACCGCCAATATTCTCGGTACAGAAATTTCCGAAGAAGCTACTGCCACTCTGGCCGCCCGCTCTCGTCTCACACCGCGTATTGCCAACCGCCTGATGAAGCGCGTGCGTGATTTTGCTGATGTACATGGTGATGGCTCCGTTAATTTTGAAATTGCTACCAAGGCCCTTAATCTTATGGAAATTGACTCCCTTGGTCTCGATCCGGCTGACCGCAATATGTTGCAGTTAATGCTCGATAATTATGGTAATCGCCCCGTTGGCCTCACTACCATTGCCGCCCTGACCGGTGATGAAGCTACCACGATTGAAGATTATTACGAGCCATTTTTGATCCAACTTGGTTTCATCGAAAAGACTCCACGTGGTCGCATTGTCACTGAAAAAGCCAAGCGTCACCTCTCTTCTCTCTAATCACCTAAAAATATGTTATAATATAACTAATCTAACAGGGAAGCGTATGAAGCAGAAAAATTATAATCCAAAATTGGGCATTTCTCTTGAGGCTGGCGAGCGAATTGTTCTCGAAATTAAACGTACTAAAATCATTCCAATTTTAATCTTTGCCGGAGCTTGTCTAGCTAGTATTTTACTCTTCGCACTCTATATTTTGATTAATGCTGGCAATTCTTTTGTCTTCGCACTCGATGCCAGTGGCCGCGCTTTCTTCCTCTTGGTTATCGCGATTGTGCTTGGTACAGTCTGGATCGCGACCTTGATTAGTCTTAATGTTTATGCCACCAATAAACTTTTCGTCACTAACAAGCGCCTCATTCAACGCGTCGCTAATTCACTTTTTGACACCGCGATGAATGTAATCGATTTAGTTTCTGTCGAAGATGTCTCTTTTAAACAAGCTGGCCTTTTCGAGCATCTCTTCGAAGTTGGTACCCTTCGCATGTCGACTATCGGTGATGAGACTACCTATATTTTCAAATATCTCGATACTCCTACCGATGAGCTCGAAACCATCACTCATTTCGTGCATATCGAAAAAGGTGAAATTCCTGCCGATGATGAGTGTGAAGTCCCCGCTGACACCGACAAAAAATCACTTTCTGAAATTTTAGCCGCTAACAAAAATCAAAAATCTGAAGCCAAGTCAGAGACTGCCACTTCACACACCATTCATATTGATCATCGCACCCGTCAAGCTGAAGTAACTTCCGCGCCGGTTGCCAAAAATACCTCTGAGACTAAAACGGACGATACTGAATTAGCAGCGGTTGTAGAGGGAACGGAAACCGTAGAATCTGCAGACACTGCGGAAGCTTCAGTGGCCCCAAAAACCCCAGACACTTCTTCTGATACACTAAATGTGCCAAATCTTGAAAAATAGCTCTCACGCTAAATTTCTCATAAAAATAGTTCCTAGCTGGAACTATTTTTTTTCGAGAACTTTCCACTTTAGTGATTTTTTAACGCCAGACGAATCTGGTCTTCCACTGGCAAATCCGCATCGATCTCTTTTAATGCCTCAGTCGCTTCCTTTAGATTAAAGCCAAGCGCCATCAGAGCATCGAGCGCTTCATTATTTTCCGGTTTCTTCACCTGAATCTCTGCGCCCGTATAATGACTTGGCAAACCCACTTTGTCCTTTAGGTCCACGATTACGCGCTCCGCTGATTTTTTACCTACACCACTCGCCTTGCTAATAAAACCGCTATCCGCATTAGCGATGGCATTGCGCACTTCTTCCGGCGTCCCTAGAGAGAGAATCGCCATACCAGCCTTCGGGCCTATTCCGTTCACGGAAATTAGCATTTCAAAAATCTTCTTCGCCATCAAGGTAGTAAAACCATATAAGTCTTCCGAAGTTTCACGAACGGCGTGATAAGTGTAAAATTTCTTAGTTTCCCCCACATTAATCTCTTCAAAATCAATTGCTGAAAGATTCACTTCGTAACCCACACCATGCACATCCACAATAATCTGCCCGGTGAATTTTTCTACAATCGTACCTTCTACGTGTGCTATCATGTAACCATTTTAACATAAGAAAAAACGGCTCATCGCCGTTCCATAATTTCTTTTGGTAGTACCGACTGGGATTGAACCAGTGACCTTAGGCTTATGAGTCCTACGCTCTAACCAGCTGAGCTACGGTACCACTTTCTGGCGGAAGGGACAGGATTCGAACCTGCGAAGCGTTAACTTGCCGGTTTTCAAGACCGGTGCCATCAACCACTCGGCCACCCTTCCACTTACTATCATACCAGAAAAATTCTTCCCCGTAAAGTGAAAAATCATCCCAAGAAGATAGATTAGGCTGCGTTGGTGAAAACGTTAATTACATCATCGAGGTCATCTACGGCATCCAGTAGTTTGTCTACTTTTTCCGCATCTGCCTCGCTCACCTCTACGGTGTTATTTGGTAGATATTTGAGTTCTGCAGAATCCACATTGAGTCCAGCATCAATCAAATTCTTACGTACTTTCATCAAATCGGTTGGTTCGGTAATAATTTCGATGCCATCTTCCGTTTCATTGGCATCTTCTGCGCCAGCATCTAGGGCAGTCATTAGCGCATCTTCACCCTTGTCTTCGATAAAAATCACACCCTTGCGTGAGAATTGGAACATCACGGATCCAGGATCAGCCATGCGGCCGCCATTTTTAGATAACGCATTGCGAACTTCTGGCATGGTGCGGTTTTTATTATCGGTAGCAATTTCAATAATTAAACCAATTCCAGCTGGGCCGTAAGCCTCATAGGTTTCTTCAATTAAAGCTGCCGCATTTTTATCAGCTGCACGTGCAATTGCACGTTCGATATTTGCCTTTGGCATGTTAGCCTTGCGAGCTTTTTCTAATACCATCGCAAGAGATGGATTCATGGTTGGGTCGGCGCCAGCACGCGCGGCAATCGCGATTTGGTTACCAATTTTGGTGAAGGCGGCACCACGCTTCGCGTCCACGATTGCTTTTTGACGCTTGGTAGTTGCCCATTTACTGTGTCCAGACATAAAACCCCTTATTTTTCCTAATAATAACTTTGTATTATTATAACATTTTTCCAAAAAAGCAAAAGGGGCGCAAATCTTGCGTCCCTTGAGTTTCTTAGCCTGCTTCACTGGATTGAATTAAGTTGTCTCTTAGGCTCTCAAATCTAGCCCGTACCGTTGGAATTTTAGTTTCCGTGGCCACCGTTTCAAAATTACGCATTGGCCAAAACCTCTCCAGAGTCTCCCGAAATAATTTTGTGGTAGTATTGAAACTTTCGACATAATTATCAAATTCTTCGATCGTCCACGCGATTGATTCGGTACTGTGATAAGTTTTCTGCACCCGATGACTATGCATGGTGGATTTACATTGGTTGAGAAGACCTCTCGCCATATCGTTAATTAATCTTAGGATATTACTCTGATAGGAATTACCCCTTTCGTCCTGACCAATCAGTACGCATTGGGCTTTTACCACGAGCGTCATTCTGTCGATCCTTTCATTCAGCGTCAGCGTGATTTCATCGGACATTTTTTGTAATTTACATCTGTCAAAATACATAATTTCCCCCTCTTTCTGTAAAATAAACAGGCTACCCCTATATTATATCACATTTTGTAATTTTTTACCTCTTTTGCACCATATTCCATTAGTTTGTCAAAATCATGATATTCATAATAATACTCTCGCAATTTATCTCTTAATGCTTGAAATTCCGGATAGCTTGCATCCGGTAGAGTCATAATTGGTTTCCAAGATTCATCAAGTAATGCGGTTAAGGATTCTTTCAGAATATAATATTCTCCTCTCGAAAGGCTAGAAACTACAGAGTCTGGATTTTCTCGATAATAATAATTCGTCTGAAAATGCATTAATTCATGCAAAATTCCATCAAGTGGCATCCCCCAAAGTTCATTATCGATTTTTGCATAGGTAAAAATCACACCTTCTTCATAATAAACGATCATCGCTGGAAAAGTCGTAATCAAGAATAATAAATCCTCACTCGGCGATACTGCATCTGGTGAAATTTTATGAATTTCCTTAGCGCGATTTTTCGCACAATCTTTAATTGCTAGGGGATGCTCCGTCACTTCTTCGAGTCGTCTAATCGCTAACTCAAATTTTTTATCTAGTTCATCGCTCATGATTTGCCTAAATCGCTCTGGTGTCATCTCGATTCGTGCATTTCTTTCTTCGAGGTAGGGAATCAGAATCTTCTTCGCTTCCGAAAAATTTAGCCCCATAATCTTTTCTGCTACCTCAATATCCTGAGTATCTTTTAACTTTTTTATTCCACCAAAATTATTCAGGGAGTTATACCAGTTATAGGCGTCTTGCGTAATGTCATAAATTATCTTGTAGGTAACCATCTATTAACCCTAATATATCCTAGTCTATTTATTCCGTCTACCGATTTTTCTCTCCCTTGCATTATTCCTCAAAATCGCTAAAATGAAACTAAAAAGGAGAGTTATTATGCCAATTTTAATCTTAATTCTTATCGCTCTATTCGTGATAATTCCAGGAATCCGCGTGGTAAATCAATACGAGCGCGGTGTGGTCCAGCGCCTTGGCCGTTTTCGTCGCATTATGGAGCCGGGTCTACATGTGATCATTCCGTACATTGATACTATGCGCACGGTTGATGTTCGTACTACCCCGATGGATGTGCCTAAGCAGGAAGTTATTACCAAGGACAACGTCACGGTGAATGTCGATGCAGTGGTTTATTTCCGTGTCATTGACGCCAAGAAGGCGGTCTTTGAAACTACTAATTATGCTTACGCCACCTCAACTTTTGCGCAAACTGCCTTGCGTGATGTTACCGGTAACTTTGATCTTGATGAATTACTCTCTAAACGTGACAAAATTTCCAGCCAAATCAAGGAAATCGTTGACACCCAAACTGATAAATGGGGTATCGACATCGAAAGTGTGAAGCTTCAAAATATCGAACTTCCTTCCGATATGAAGCGTGCTATGGCCAAGCAAGCTGAGGCTGAACGTGAACGCCGCGCTGCGATTATCTCTGCGGAAGGTGAAAAAGCCTCGGCTGCGGCAGTGGCTGAAGCTGCCAGTCTGCTTGCGCAAACTCCAGGCGGTCTCAATATTCGTACTCTCCAAACTCTCGAAAAAATCAGCACCGACCCATCCCAGAAAACTGTCATTCTTTTGCCTTCAGATCTCGCTGGTGGTTTGAAAAATCTTTTCAAGTAAGCCGAACAATCTGGTTAAAATCTGAAAAACAAAATAAAAAATAGCGTCTCATCTGGCGCTATTTTTCTTCGAACATAATGTAATTTTTTAGAATTGTCACAAAGTGATTCTTCGGTAAATTGAATTTCTTGTGTGGCGCATAAGTTCTAATTGCGGCAAGAAAATCTACTAGTTGTTTTCGCGTCAAACTATAGCCGTGCATCAAGCAAATTTCTCTTAAAACCTCTAACGCCACTTTCTCGTCAGCTACAAGAAAAAGTTCTTTTTTATGAAAATTTTTCCCTACTACGGTCTGCTTGGCTAATTCCGTAACTAATTTTTCGATTTTACCCCTCAGTTCGTTCTGCTTCTCAAACAGATTAATTATATCTGCTCGCGCTACCTCGTCTAGTTCTGCCATTTTTTTGCGCACTCGATTGCGCAAATAGTCTGCTTCGTGGTTAGTTGGGTCCTGTCGAAAACATATTTTTTGTTCGCCAGCAAATTTAAGTACGTCCCGTTTCCACATCTTCAGAATAATAAAAGGCCGCACAAGATCATCCCCATAAAAAGGTGTAAGTCCCCGCCAGCCGGTACCACGAATCAAATTAATTGCAATCGATTCCAAGACATCGTCTAAGTGGTGTGCAGTGCAGAGTGTGCCACCTTCTTTTTCTTGAATTGTTTTAAGAAATTCGTAGCGTTTTTTACGTGCCAACTCCTCTGAAACCCCCTCCCCAAGCTCCAACTTAGTTTCATAAAATTTCACTCCCAGTTTCTGGCATTTTTGGTGCACAAAATCTGCATCCTTCGCACTGGATTTGCGTGTGCCGTGGTCAATATGCGCTACGATAATATCGGCATGTGCGTACATGGCAAGAAGCGCCATTGAATCCACGCCACCCGAAACTGCCAAGATTAATTTCATGATTCTATTATACTCCATTCCATCTCTGTTATAATAGAGGCATGAATTCCGCAAATATTAGAAATTTTTGTATCATCGCGCACATCGATCACGGCAAGTCCACTTTGGCCGACCGTATGATGGAAATTACTGGCACCGTCGAAAAGCGCCAGATGAAATCTCAGCTCCTCGACTCTATGGAACTTGAGCGTGAAAAGGGGATTACGATTAAACTCACCCCAGTGCAAATGAAATATAAGGGCTACGAGCTCAATTTGATTGATACTCCGGGCCACGTGGATTTTTCTTATGAAGTCTCTCGCTCCTTGCAAGCGGTTGAGTCGGCTATCTTGGTGGTCGACGCCACTCAGGGTATTCAGGCGCAAACTCTCGCCAATGTCTACCTCGCAATCGAACAAAATCTCACTATTATCCCTGTGATTAATAAGGTTGACCTGCCAGCTGCGGATGTTGAGCGGGTTTCTAGTGAAATTATTAATCTCTTAGGCTGTGACCCTTCAGAAATTATTCCAGTTTCCGCCAAGACTGGTCTCAATGTCGAAAAAGTTCTCGATCGTATCATTGAATTCGCTCCAGCGCCAAACAAATCTTCTGTCGATACTTCGCTCAAAAATTCTGCAACACTTCCTGCTTCCAATTCTGCAACACTTCCTAATTCCACCCCTGAAACCCGTGCTCTGATTTTCGACTCTTACTTCGATGACTACCGTGGCGTGGTGCTTTATGTGCGTATCGTCGATGGCTCAATCAATAAAAATGCCGCCATTCAGATGTTGGCAGCTCAAACTTCTGGCATTGCGCTCGAAGTTGGTATCTTGAAGCCGGAAATGTCACCTAAAGATAGTCTAAATGAAGGGGAAGTCGGTTACATTGTCACCAACCTTAAAACCACGCGCGAAGCAAAAGTCGGTGATACCGTTACTCTGAAAAAGGCTCCTGCCAAAAATCCTCTGCCAGGTTACAAAAATGTCCTACCGTTTGTCTACGCCGGATTTTTCCCAGTTAGTAACGATCAGTATAAAGACTTAAAAGAGGCCATCGAGAAACTCTCGCTTTCTGATTCCGCCCTGCGTTTCGAGCCGGAAAATAGCCCAGTGCTCGGTTTTGGTCTTCGCATCGGTTTCTTGGGTCTACTTCATATGGACATTATTAAGGAACGTCTCGAACGTGAATTTAAGCTCGACCTCGTGGTTACTAATCCTTCGACCAACTATGAAGTCACCTTAAATTCCGGTGAAGAACTTGAAATTAAGTCTGCGGCTAATCTCCCGGATGCTTCAACGATCGCTGAAATTCGTGAACCATGGGTGAAAGGAGAAATTATCCTGCCAGTTTCCATGATTGGTAGTGTCTTACAGCTCATTGTCGAGAAACGTGGTTTGCAGAAAAATATTTCCTACCTAGAAGACCGTGCCTTGATTGATTTCGAAGCGCCGATGGCCAATCTCTTGACTGATTTTTATGATCAATTGAAGTCTCTCACCTCTGGTTATGCTAGCTTTAACTATGAAATTAATGGCTATCGCGCAGAAGATTTGGTACGTGTCGATTTTCTCGTGGGTGGTGAGAAAATGGATGCCTTAGCCCTGATGTGCCACCGTTCGGAGGCAGACGCGCTCGGTCGTTCTATTACCAAGAAACTAAAAGAGGTCATTCCGCGTCAAAACTTCGAAGTTGCCTTACAGGCCGCCATCGGTGCACGCATTATCGCTCGTGAAACCATCGGCGCCTTCCGTAAGGATGTCACCGTAAAAATTCACACTGGTGACCGTGACCGTAAGGCTAAACTGCTTGAGAAACAGAAGCGCGGTAAAGCACGTATGAAACGCTTTGGTAAAATTGATATTCCATCTGAAGCTTTCACCGTGATGCTGAAACGCGACTAAGCTCGAATCTAAAATAGGCGCCCATCTCGCGCCTATTTTTATCTAATATCCTAAGTTAATTAATTTATTTAATTTAATTCTTTCTTAATCTCTGCCAGGGTTTTTTCGAAAACTTCCTCTCGTGAGCCGCTTGCATTAATCTCAATCAAGAGTCCTTTTTCGCGGTAATATTCCAGCACTGGTAAAGTTTTCTGATTAAATTCATTTAAGCGCCTGAGGAAAACTTTCAGGGAAGTATCATCTGCGCGCTGTTCGCGGCCGGCACCCACTAGATTTAACATGAAGCGACGAATCACCTCTGCCTTGGCTAATTTTAGATAAACCACCGCCCTTGTCGGATGTCCCGATTCAATGGTTTTTCTTAAAATTTCTTTTTCCTCCCCCGACCAGCGCCCCACACTCGAGAGTATTAGTGGCGAATTTTTAAGCTCTACCTTGTCGAAATAGGGAAGCACAATTTCATAGAATAAGTCCGTCGGTGCGAGTGAGCCGTCCGCGGTCAAAGCCTGTTGGTTTTCTGCTTCATATTGGCGAATCATTGCCCCAGAAGAAAGCAATTTTCCGTCGAAATAGGCCGCCAGTTTCTCGCCTACCGTATCCTTACCACACATCGGTAGTCCAAAAATATTAATACTGCCGGTACCTAATTTTGTTTTCAATAAATCGCGCTCGTCCATTTTCGCCCCTTTTAAATATTTTACATATTCTATCATGAATTTATCACTTCGCCCACCACGTGTATCTCTTCGTCCACCGCACTTTTTGTCGAAAATTAGCACTCTTGAATTTTGAGTGCTAAGTGATATAATTAAATCATTAATTATGAATAACGAAATTAAACTCACAGAACGTCAAAAACTCATCCTCTTCGCCATTATCGAGGAGTATGCTGATGTTGCCACCCCTGTTGGCAGTGTTACTTTAGCTAAATTATTCAATGTTTCTTCTGCCACCATTCGTTCGGAAATGGCACGTCTCGAGGAGCTTGGTTATATCACCTCGCCTCATACTTCGGCTGGCCGTATTCCGACTGATTATGGCTATCGTTATTATGTAAACTCACTTTCATCCAGTCCTCATCTGGGAAATTGTATGGAAGCTGATGCTCAGGATTCTGAATCATCGGAAATTGAGTCAGAAAAACCAATTTCCGAATCTATTTTGACCTCTAGTGATTCGGCGGAAGCCATCGAGATTATTGATTCTATTTTTAACCATTGGCTGAATCCTTCACCTCTTAAGGCTCTCGGTAGTGGGGAAGAAAACGAAGGTCGCCGCAGTCTTCACGCCTTGGAGGTTCGTATTAACGCTCAAGAACGTGCTGACTTTGCGATTCGTTCTGCCGTGGATATGTTGGTTGAATTGACTGGAAATCTCGGCCTTGCCACCATCGGTAATCAGCTTTATTACTCTGGTATTTCCAAGCTCTTTTCTCAGCCGGAATTTGTTGATTATGAACGTATTCAGGCAGTATCGAAACTGCTTGATAATCTCGAGCCGTGGCTCCACGAAGCTAAGCCGGGTGAGCCACTGAATATTTTCATTGGTCATGAAAATCCGATCGGCAAAAACTCAGATGCTTCACTCATTATTAGTAAGTTTCGTTCGCCGTATTCAGACGATAGCTATATCGGCGTTCTTGGTCCTACCCGTCAAAATTATGCTAAAATCATGAGTCTCGTCCGCCATGCCGGTCGTTATTTGGAGAATACTTTGTAAGGAGAAAATATGTCAAAACCACAAGATGAAACCACTAAGTCAAATTTTAATTTTGAAAATTCCGCAGCCGAGAATCTAAATCAAGCCAGTCCAGAAGTTAATTTTTCGGATGATCTTGACCAATCGGCTGATCCAATTTCTGCAGAATTCGCCAATCTAAAGCAGCAAAATGCTGAATTTTTGCTTGATCTCCAGCGTACTCGAGCTGACTTTGAAAATTTCCGCAAACAAGTCGAAATGCAACGTGAACAGGCTAAGAAAACTGCCACACATAGCACTATTTTGAAATTTCTCCCGCTGATTGACGACATGGGCCGCGCTATTGCCGCTCACACGGAAGCGCTTTCTCCGGTTCAAAAAACTCTTGAAAAAACCATGAAATCCCTCGGTCTTGAAAAAATCGATGCTAATCCGGGCACAATTT
>CALHIA010000073.1 GCA_938030585.1 uncultured Candidatus Saccharibacteria bacterium
ATGGGAATGTGATGGTGTTGATATTACAACCGGAACAGACCTCAATGAAGTTTATTCGTCGTCGAACGCGCCATACGACCTTGTCTATTCTAATTATGTAATTCAAAAACTCAAGACACCGGAGTCTTTGATTAAAACTATTGAAAATAATATAAAAAAGGGCGGAAAATTTTTTCTTCACACCTTCGATGAGTCTGATGAATTTGCGAAGAAAAAGTATACAAAAGAATCAATCCAGGAGTTATTTAAGGATACTGATTTGCAACCGGAATCCTGTGAGGTTATACGAGTTTGGGATGATGAAGTAGGGCACCAGCATTATCATCAGATTCTGCAAGTAAGTGGGACAAAAAAATAGTACGAGTAAGACTACTACGTAGTCTTTCTCGTACAGGCGACCATAAAAATAAAGAGCATAAATGCTCTTTCTTATTATGGTCTGGTGCGAGTGGAGGGAGTCGGACCCTCGTCTCTTCCTTGGGAAGGAAATATAATAGCCGTTATACGACACTCGCGTAACTTCATTTTATCATAATTTGAGAAGGATTTTGGAAATTTCACAGTGGCTTCATAATTGAGATTTAAAATAAAAACATGGAGGAAAAATGATTAAAAATGCGGTAGCCTATGTTTTTCGAAAACGCACGCGTACGATGTTGGTATTTTTGATTTTAACTTTAATTCTGGCGGTGATTTATGCGGGGTTTTCAATAATGAAAACTAGCGAGAAAATGACGAGCGCGATAAATAGTGCGAATGATTTCGGTGTAAAAATTAGATCATTAAAGTCTGAGACCTTTAATGCGGAAAGTTTTGATTTGGTCGGTAAGGAGTTTGGGGTGGAGAAGATTTATCAATATGAAGGGGTGGCTGAACTAAAAAACGGTGAGGTGGTGACAGGCGAACAAATGGTGATGCGAGAAGATTTGCCGGGCTACCTAGGGAACGCGGTTATGCTTCAGGCTATAAGTAATGTGGAAAAAGAGCCGTTATTTCGTAGTGAAGTATTTAAGTTGATTGAAGGGAAAAATATCGCGCGCGAGGAAACTGGAAAAGTTCTAGTGCATGAAGCCTTGGCCAAGAAAAATCAGTGGAGGATCGGCGACAAGGTGAGTCTAAAAATTTTAGGGGAAGAGAAGGAATTAGAACTTTTAATTCAAGGAATTTTCACCGGGAAAAAGCGGGAAAAATATACTGGTATGTCTTCGGATTTTAGTGAAAATATGATGTTCACAGACTACGCGACGATGACACAAATTTTTGAAAAGAAAAAACTGGTGACGAGTCTAAAAATATTGGTATCTGATTCCGAAAAGTTGGCGTCCTTAAAAACGGAACTGAACAAAAAAAGTGTTCAGCCGGAAGATTTTGAGATGATTGAAGAGGAAAATCAATTTTCGGAAATGGTGGAATCTCTGGATATGGTGAGACAAATGATTTTTATGATGATTATGGCGGTGATCGGCGCGGGAATAATTGTATTGTCCTTGGTTTTAATTCTTTGGGTGCGAGAAAGAATGTATGAAATTGGAATATTGCTGGCGATTGGGCGCAGTAAAATAAAAATTGTGGGGCAATTTATCTTGGAACTGATATTAATTTCGTTGCCGGCAATGATTTTGGCGGCGATACTAGAAAGAGTTTTTGTGGGATGGATCTTGAACGCGGTTTTACAGAAAGAGAGCTTAGATAATTTAGATTTAAGCAGCTTTACGACTGGTGGTGGGGGATTAGATATTTTTGCGATGAGCTACGGACTTTTGATTTTAATTATGGTTCTAGCAGTAATAGCGGCGTCGTGGATGATTTTAACGAAAAAACCGAAAGAAATTTTAGCGAAAATAAGTTAGGAGGAAAAATGAGTGTACTAAAAATTAAAAATGTTTCATATGCTTACGAGGGAAATCGGGAGAATATTTTAGAAGGGGTGGATCAGAAATTTGAGCGAGGAAAATTTTATGCAATTATTGGAAAATCGGGGGCGGGAAAATCTACCTTGCTTTCACTGCTCGCGGGATTAGACGAACCAAAGAGTGGCGAAATCTTGTTTGAAGATGAGAAGATTGGGAAATATGGCTATAGTTATCATCGCAAAAACCATATCGCTCTCGTCTTCCAGAACTATAATTTGATCGACTATTTAACGCCGCTAGAAAATATTAGATTAGTGAATCGGGAAGCGACAGATGAGATTTTGGTGAAATTGGGATTAGATAAGGATCAAATAAATCGAAATGTGATGAAGCTTTCAGGTGGACAGCAACAACGAGTAGCGATCGCGCGGGCATTGGTTTCGGAGGCGCCGATTATTTTGGCGGATGAACCGACGGGAAATTTGGATGAAAACACGGCGGAAGAAATTATTGAAGTTTTGAAAAAGTTGGCAAAGGAACGCAATAAATGTGTGATTGTGGTGACGCATAGTAAAAGGGTGGCGGATTCGGCAGATGTGGTCTTGGAACTAAAGGGAAGGAAATTAAGATAATGTTGAAAAATGCATTTTTATATGTGACACGCAAAAAGTTAAAAAGTTTAGTGATTTTTTCTGTGGTGCTAATAATGGCGGCACTAGGAATGATCAGTTTGGCGATTCAGGATGCGACAAGTAAGGCGGCGAGTGAGGCTTTTTCGGGAGTAACTAATAGTTTTTCAATGGAAATTAATCGCCAAGTAAACCAAGGTACGCCGCGGGGTGGGGGCAATGTTAGGGGAACTGATATTAAAAAAATTTCTGAATCGCCGGAGATTGAATATACGGTAAAAAGAATTAATAGCGTGGCGGATTTGGTAGATAAAGATATTATCGAGACACCAGAAACGTTACGTGGAAGATCGGCGGAACGCGCGAAGAATTTTAAGCGCGCAGTGATGCTAACCGGCGTGAATGATTCGGCGAGAGAAACTAAATTTGTGTCTGGGGCATATAAACTGGTTTCGGGTGAGCATTTAAAAAATGATGATAAATATCAAATTTTGATGCATGAAGATTTGGCGAAGAAAAATAATTTGAAAGTGGGGGATAAGGTAAAAATTAAATCAAATTTATTTGATGCGGATAATGAAAAGGCGGCAAATGAAACTATTGAAGTAACGATTAAAGGTTTATTTGCAGGGAAAAATACGGGGGGAGTGACAGCGGCGCAGGAGCTTTATGAAAATACTTTAGTGACAGACGTTTCTACAGCGGCAAAAGTTTATGGCAATGATGAAGAGACGGCGGTCTATCAGGATGCAACATTTTTTGTGAAGGGTGAGAAGAATCTTGACCAAGTGATGGCTGCGGTGAAGAAATTGGATGTGAATTGGCGCGAGTATAATTTGATAAAAAGTGCCTCAAACTATCCAGCTTTGGAACAATCAATTTCGGGAATGTATGGAGTGGCCAACCAAATGTTTTTCGGTTCACTAATTTTTGCGGGAATAATAGTGGCTCTAGTTCTACTACTTTGGATGAATGCGAGAAAAAAAGAAATCGCAATTTTACTGGCGATAGGTTTGGAAAAAGGACAGATTTTCGGACAGTTCGTGATAGAACTTTTGATGGTAAGCCTACCGGCGTTCGTGGGGGCTTATGTCTTGGCAGGAAAATTTGCGAAAATAATGGGGAATGACATTTTAAAAAATGTAACAACTGGGGTGACAAAACAAATGGCGAAACAGGCTGGAGCGACGCAGCTAGGTGGGGGTGCAGAAATGGAAGGTTTTACTAAAACGCTTTCGGCAATTGATGTACAGATGACGACTAATGCAGTGATGATAACGGTGGTTTTCATGTTGGCGGTCATGCTGGTTTCACTTGGGGTAATAAGTTATCGAAATTTAAAAAAGAACCCAAAGGAACTTTTGACGGAGCTTTAAATTTGGTATATTTAGATTAATGAAAATATTGATCGTAGAGGATGACCGAATGATTCGGGAAGGGGTGGTAGAATTTTTGCGGGAATTTAAGTACGAGATGGTCGAGGCGGGGGATGGATTAGAAGCGCTGAAGAAGTTTAACCATGAAATTAATTTGGTGATTTTAGACATTAAATTGCCATCGATGAGTGGATTAGAAGTTTTAAGAAAAATTCGTGAAAAAAGTCGGGTACCGGTTTTGATGATGACGGCATTTTCGGACGAAGAATCGCAGATTATGGCCTTTTCGAATTTGGCGGATGGTTTTATGGAAAAACCGTTTTCGTTACCGGTTTTGAAAGCGCGAGTGGAAGCACTACTGAAGAAGACTTTGGGTGATGATCTAAGAGAATTTATTTATCAAGAAACAAAAATTGATTTTGTGAGTTTCCGAGCTGAGGTAGCAGGACGACCGGTAGAGGTGAAACCGAAGGAACTGGAGATTTTAAAATATTTGTTTTTGAATGAGGGGCGAGTTTTGACGAGAGAACAAATCATTGAAAATGTCTGGAAAGAGAGCGAAGAGATTCCGTTTGATCGAGTGATCGATGTTTATATTAAAGAGCTAAGAAAAAAATTAAAACTGGATTGTATTTATACGGTGCGCGGGGTGGGATATAAATTGGAGCGAAAATGAGAAGAACTTTCTGGAAGGGATTTTTCAGGGTCTTGATACTACTACTTGGGGTAGTGATGATTATTCACGGTGGGGTATTTTTTACGCTTTCGAAATCATATTTGGAAGAAAAAACAAAGGAAATTAAGCAGACAGCTTCGGAAGTGACGAAAAATTTGGCTGGGAAAAATCGTGAGTATGTGGAGCAAGCTTTGGATTTTTATTCAAGGAGTGGGGAGATTAAAGCTTATCTAAAAACGCAGAATGCAGAGAACGAGATGAAAGTTTCGGAGCTACTACCTGTGGATTGGACGAGTGAAAATAATTCGGTGATTATTGAAGAAAAAAGCGTGAAACTCTTAAACGAAGAAGAGGCTTTGGTGCAGTTTGTTTCGACGGCAAATTTAGAAAAGGATGCGATCGATTTGAGCTTGAAGTTTTTGCCGGTTACACTACTGGGGTCAGTGATACTATCATTAGTGGTGGCAGGATTTTACGCGAGGCAAGAAACTTTGAGAATGAAACAAGTGAACTTTGAATTTTTGCGTGGGGCTTCGCATGAATTGAAAACGCCACTGACTAGCTTGAAGATTGTTTTAGAAAATATGCAATTCAAAGTAGGGAAGTATAAGGATCGGGATTTTTATTTGGAAAAATGTGGGGAAATGGTGGATGAACTTGACGCGGGAATTCGAGAGTTACTTTTGATGTCTAAAATGGATAGTTTCGAAAAATTTGAATGGATAAAAATCTCGGAGGTGGTCGAGGAGTCCTTGAGGCGAAATCAGATTATGATTGCGGAGAAAAATCTGCAAATGAGAATTGAAGTGGGGGAGCAAAAAATTTGGTTGAATCGGACGGCTTTATCGATGGTGTTAGCGAATTTAATCGGGAACGCAGTGAAGTATGCGGAAGAAGGTGGTAAGATTTCAGTGCAGATGCGAGATGAAGCACTTGAAATTAAAAATTCGTATAGAGCGGGCGTTAATGAGCAGAGCGGAAGTGGCTTGGGGCTTTATATTGTAAAAAATTTATTGAAACGATATGGTTTACAGTATGAAATCTGTGACACGAAAAAGAATTTTAGTTTTAAAATCGATTTTGGAACTTTAAAAAAGAAAAAACCCTTGCACAAACAGGGGAATCACGCTATAATGTGAGGTAGTGGATTCGTAGCTCAGTTGGTTAGAGCGCTGCCCTGTCACGGCAGAGGTCGCGAGTTCGAGTCTCGTCGGATCCGCCAGAATAAAGCCCTTCGGGCTATTTTTTGTGGTTTGAAAAATAGGGCTTAGCGGAGTCTATGTAAATACGCGGTTCAAAATGGGGGGAACTTTAAGCAAATCGAATTTGGGATTTTAATTTTTTAACTTAGAGAATTTTTTCAACAATAAATTGAGTAGCGAGAGGTTTTAATTCCTGAAGTTTTTTCTCGTCATCGATAGTATAGCAAAGAACTGGATAATTGATCTTGAATTTTTGGATGGCAGGGCGGTTTAACATAGTTTGATTGACGCTAAGAAAATCTGGTTTGACAAGGCGCCAAATTAGAGGGTTATTAACGAAGAAGTCGTATTTTTTGGCTAGGTCAGAATCATCAGAAAGGAGAAGGCCGACAGGAATTTTAGGATGATGACGTTTGATCCAGTAGACGATGCGCGGGTCAAAGCTTTGGAGATAAATTTTCGGGTCACGGTAGCTCTTGAGATATTTTTCGAGCGCGGTGAGCACGGTTTTGCCATAGAGGGAAATGTTAGAATGCTCGGTGGTTTTTAGTTCGATTAAGAGAGGAACTTTGGCGTGAATTAAATCTAATACCTCGGAAAGTTCGGGGATAGTTTGATTAGTGGAAACACCATCGGAATTAATCAGTGGAAGTTTTTTAAGAGTATAAAGACCGGTATCTTCAAGATTGTAAGATTTTTTAGTCAAACGCAAAGTATTATGGTCATGAAAAACTGCGAGCTGGTGGTCTTTGGTGAGATGAATATCCAGTTCGATGGCATAATTCGCGAGCAGGGCGCGCTTAAATGCGGAAAGAGAATTTTCGGGAAAATTCTTGGCGCCTTGATAAGTCCCGTGCATGCCGCGATGAGCGATGAGGTCCGAGATGAGGCTCTTCATAACCTCATTATACATTAAAGAAAAAATAATGTATAATGTCTCTATGCCATTGTAGCTCAGTCGGTAGAGCAGCTCATTCGTAACGAGCAGGTCACAGGTTCGATCCCTGCCAATGGCTCCATTTTTTACTGGTGCGAGCCAGTTTTTTTATTGATAAAAATATGAATGCACCGTCGAATTAATTGAATCTAATTAAATCTGCGAAAGAAATTCAATGGCAGAATTGGCCGCAATGGCGCCGTCAGAAGAGGCAGTGACGAGTTGGCGGAAATTTTTGGAACGACAGTCGCCGGCGGCAAAGAGCCCAGCGAGATTGGTGGCACATGAATCATCAGTGATAATGAAACCAGATTGATCGAAAAGTAGGAGGCTTTTGAGATTGCTATTTTGGAAAATTTCAGTGAGAGAAGAGAGGCGACCGATTTCGACGAAGAGACTAGAAACAGAAAGGACTTGTTGATTTTTCAAGATGAGGGAATCGAGACGATTGTCTTCATTGGCGTGGCAGGCGAGAATTTCTTGAACATAGAGAATTTCGATATTGGCGGAATTTTTAATTTGTGAAACCAGGGCTTTTTCGGCAGTGAAATGGGAGCGGCGATGAATGAGGAAGACTTTTTGTGCAATACGGGAAAGATAAGAGGCGGCGAGAAGGGCGGAATTACCGCCACCTACGACAGCGACAGTCTGATTTTGGTAAAAGGCGCCGTCACAAGTGGCACAATAGGAAATGCCGTGACCGATGAGCTCAGATTCGTTGATGAGATTGAGACGACGTGGGGTGGTGCCGGTGGCGAGAATTACGGATTTGGCAGTATAAGTTTGATCGCCGGTCAAAGTGAAATGGGTGGTGGTTTTTTCGAGATGTTTAATTTTGTCGTAAGTGAGAGAAAGGCCGAGAGATTTTAGTTGTTGATAAATTTGTTCGGAAAGTTCGGGGCCACTAACTTTGGCGAAACCGGGATAATTTTCGACGACGGGGGCTTCGAGGATTTGTCCACCGTAGCCGGCATTTTCGAGTAAAAGGACTTTTTGGTGGTTGCGTAAAAGATAAAGGGCGGCAGTCATGCCAGCGATACCGGCACCAATGATGGCGACGTCATAAAGTGAGGTGGAGTTTTCGTTCATAAATATATTATAGCGTAAGCGGTGAAGAATGTCGCATATTAAAGAATGTCGCATATTAAAGAATGTCGCATGCCTTTTATCGGACCGCTCAAGGGCGCTTGCCCAAGCTTATGTCCTCAAAAGGCAAGACGACATTCTTTTAAAAACATAAAGTTATTACGTTTATGTTAAAATAAATGCATATGCAAGGCCAAAAATCACAACTACCGACCCTCACGGGGGGGGGGTGGTTTAGGTGGGAATTAAAGTTTCTCGGATTATTTTTGGTTTTTATTTCTTTTTTGAATTTGATTTTTAGCAAAAATACTTTTGCTTTATATACTCCGACGCTTTCGGTCTCGGTGGATAATTCTGCGATGTCCGTGAACGGAAATCAAGTGATAAATTCAGCTTCACAAACTTCGGAGCTGCCGATTCGAGTCACAGTGAATACGAATAATAAAACTGGTTATACGGCGACCTTAAATACTGAAACAAATGAGACGGCATTAGCGAATACTGAGTCTTCGAGCGGAGCGAAAATTGATTCGATTGATACAAATAAATTACTTACGAATTTTTCACAAAACACGTGGGGATTTTTGAGTCCTTTAAATGGAAATTATCAACCGATTCCAGGTCTTTCTAATTCGGTAAATCTTTTTAGTACTGCCGCGAAAACTTCCGGCAATGAAAGCTTTTATTTTAAAATTGGTATGAAGTTATCTGAGAATCTTGAGTCAGGGAATTATACGAATAAATTAGTGATTTCGGTAGTTTCGAATCCGTACGAAAGAAGAGCGGTGATGGAAAGAGGAGGAGAATTTTCTAGATCTATAGATCGCATGGGGCTAAATACTAGCTTTGAGGATGGTGGTTGGGGTAAAAAGGAAAAAATCAAACATGTTTATGCTAGTCCGGTTAGACCAGAATTAGTTCCTGCTAATGCAAAAAATGTCGAAGATAGAGACGAATCTGATTATGAAATTAAGGTATGGTATGACTCAGACAGCCAGACACTATATTATTGGACAGATTCAAATAAAATTTATTTGAATAAAAATAGTGCTTATATGTTTAGGAAATTTACGCAAGCTATTGACATAGATTTAAGCGGCTTTGATTTTTCGGAAATAATTGATGCCACAATGTTTTTTAGTGAAATGCGTAGTTTAGAAAGTTTAGATCTTGGCAACATTAATACGCAAAACGTAACAAATATGGATCATATGTTTAGTGGACTTTTAAAACTTACATCATTAAATTTATCATCATTAAATACAAAAAATGTAACAAATATGAGATGGATGTTCTCTGGTGATGAAAAATTACAATCATTAAATTTACAAAATTTTGATACCGCTAATGTGGTAGACATGTCCCACATGTTTCATGGGGTGTCACAGCTTAATGACTTAAATCTATCTAACTTTCATACACAAAATGTAAAAAATATGACTTTTATGTTTCACGGGATGGCTAATCTATCAAATTTGAATCTCTCTAATTTTAATACGCAAAAGGTAGAAGATATGTCTAATATGTTTAACGCTGTAACAAAATTAAAGACATTGAATCTTACATCTTTTAACACTAAGAATGTAAAAAGTATGTATGGAATGTTTTACAATATGAGTAATCTTGAAACACTGTTGATACCTAATTTTAATACGGAAAATGTAACCAATATGAATAGGATGTTCTATGGTGTTTCAAAAATAAATAGTCTGGATTTATCTAATTTTGATACGAGTAAGGTTACCGATATGGATAGCATGTTCGCGTATATGCCAGGCTTGACGAATATCAATTTATTATCGTTTAATACGGAAAATGTCGAAGACATGAGTGATTTGTTTAGGGATTCGAATAATTTAGTAACGATTGATTTGTCATCCTTTAATACTAAAAAAGTAAAAGATATGAGTTA
>CALHIA010000074.1 GCA_938030585.1 uncultured Candidatus Saccharibacteria bacterium
CAAAGCTCATCATATTTTAATCCATCATATCGGCGATGACGCTAGGATTTATAAAATCGAAGAGCAAAATATTCCAATCAAGGATAGCGAACCAGATAAAACCGACGATTCGGAAGATTCAGATAATCCAAGCAATTCAGGCGACCCCAATAAGACAAACGGTTCGAGCAATCCGAGCAGCCCAAGTAGTCCAAGTAATCCGAATGACTCCACCAATCCAGACCCTTCCGAGACACCGAAACCACCAGAAGAGCCTGAAGACAATCATTTTGGCGACCTACTTCGAGAATTAGATATTCTGAAACATAATGCCTTTTCAGAACAAACTGAAAATCTTACAGACCGACTCCGTGGCATTTTTAATAAAAAGTCCGAAGATAAAAAGGAATCCGAAGATAAAAAGGAGCCAGAGAGCGGAAAGCCCGATAAGCAAAAAACTGATAATAAATCTAAACCAGATAAGCATTCTAATTCCGAGAAAAATAATGAAAACCATAACAATAACTCCGATACCCCTAACACAGAAAATCACCAAGAAGATCATTCATCTCATCCGAGCATAGAATCAAAAGAAAAATCCAATCATCAGACGCAGTCAGACTCAAAAACTAATCAAGATAAAGAAGTTAAAAAACTTATTCCAGCCGTACCTGACTCTGGCATGCCTAGATATCTTAAGAGAAGACTGTATTCTAAATAGATGTGTTAAAATACAACATCTTAAACTTCTGTCAAGAATTACCGAGAAGACAAGTGATAGTGGTCGCCATATTCACAACGATACACTGAAAGAGCCGGCGCGTGGTAATCATGCGCCGCCACCATAGCGGCCACCTCGGCTTCTTCACGAGTCCTGTAACAGATTTTCTGTGAATCACCCACCCAGCACTTTTCCGGCATAATAATATTATTGTTTAACTTTTTTCTCATCTCTGAATATTATACATCTATAACATAAAATGTCTAAATAATACAACCAATTTTATGTTGACACGCTACATATAGCGTTATAGAATAAGCATAGACACTATATATAGCGTAATTGCCAAAACATATATAGCGTAAAAAGCAAACAAAAATAACTAAAAGAGAAGATTGTTAGAATAAGGAGATTTATTTTTTATGCTCAAAAAAGTTGTCAAAAGAGATGGAAAAGTGGTCCCATTTGATATTGAAAAAATCACTAACGCTATTAAAAAGGCTGGTGCTGCCACTGAAGAATTCAAAGAAGAACGCGCCAAACGCCTAGCTGAAAAAGTTGTTTCAGAATTTGAAAAACTTGACCAAAAGAAAACCCCATCCGTCGAACAAATTCAAGATATTGTTGAAAAAATTCTCATGGAATCAAGTTATAAGAAGACCGCCAAAGCTTATATTTCTTACCGCAATGAGCGCACGGTTCGCCGCATGGCTCAAACCAGCCTCATGGATGCCTATCGCACCATTGCTGTGCTCGATGCTAAACAAAATTCAGACATTAAGCGTAGTAATGCGAACGTCGACGGTAACTCCGCCATGGGTAAAATGCTTCAATTTGGTGCCGAAGGTGCTAAGTTTTTCGCCAAATCCGTTCTCATGGAACCACGTTTTGGTGCCGCTCATGACCGTGGCGATATCCATATTCATGACCTAGATTTCTATGCCACCGGTACATTAACTTGCTGCCAAACTGATCCATTAAAACTCTTTGCTAATGGCGGTTTTAATACCGGACATGGGCATCTCCGTACGCCAAACTCTATTGGTTCCTATGCTGCACTCGCTGCTATTATTCTTCAAGCCAACCAAAATGAACAGCACGGCGGCCAAGCTATTCCAAATTTCGATTACGCCATGGCTCCCGGTGTCGACAAAACTTTTAAGAAAACCCTCCGCGCTAATCTTAAAAAATATAACGAATTCTCCGGTAAAAAAGTTGATATAACCATTCCAGAAGATATTAAATACGGCGACGAAGAAACCCTAAAATCTCTCAAGATTCCAGCTATTATCATTGATGAAGCAAAGAAGGATACTGAAAACCAAACTTTCCAAGCTATGGAAGGCTTCATCCACAACCTTAACACTATGCATTCCCGTGCTGGCGCCCAAGTCCCATTTACCTCTATTAATTTCGGTACCGACACTACCGAATCTGGTCGTCTTGTCTCCAAGATGCTACTTGAAGCCACCGAACGTGGTCTTGGACGTGGTGAAACTCCAATTTTCCCAATCTCAGTCTTTAAAGTTAAAGAGGGAATTAATTACAACCCAGAAGATCCGAACTACGATCTCTTCAAACGCAGTATGGAAGTCTCCTCTAAGCGCCTCTTCCCAAATTTCACCTTTATTGACGCTCCATTTAATATTAAATATTACAAGAAGGGTGACTATAATACCGAGATTGCTACCATGGGTTGCCGTACTCGCGTTTTCTCCTCTATTTTCCCAGAATCCGATGGCGTTGCAACTAGCCGTGGCAACCTATCTTTTACCACCATTAATCTAGTTCGCCTTGGCATTAAGCATGGCATCGCACTCAAAGAGCGTAAAACCGCAGACTGGAAAGGCTTCTATAAGGAACTCGACGAATTGATGGACCTAGTTGCCGACCAACTACTCGAACGATTTGAATTCCAAGCTAATCAACACGTCCGTAACTTCCCATTTCTCATGGGTGAGGGGAACTGGTTTGGTAGCGAAAAACTCGGACCAGACGATACCCTACGCGATGTAATCAAGCACGGCTCACTTTCTATTGGCTTTATCGGCGTTGCCGAAACTCTCAAAGCTATGCTCGGCAAACATCACGGCGAAGACGAAGAAGCCAGAAAGAAAGGTCTCGAAATTATCGAACATATGACCAAGCGATGTGATGATTATAGTAAAAAGTATCATCTCAATTTCACACTCTTTGGTACCCCAGCCGAAGGTCTCGCCGGACGCTTTACTAAAATGGACCGCAAGGAATTTGGCCTCATTGAGGGCATAAATGACCGTGATTACTATACCAATTCTTTCCATGTTCCAGTTTACTTCCCAATCTCAGCTTTTGAAAAAATCGAAATTGAAGCCCCATATCATGCCCTCTGTCCAGCTGGACATATTTCCTACGTCGAACTCGATGGCGACCCTTCACAAAATATTGAAGCCTTCGAAGCTGTCATTCGTAAGATGCACGACTCTGGAATTGGCTATGGTTCCGTCAACCACCCAGTCGATCGCGACCCAGTCTGTGGCTTCTCTGGAATTATTCCAGGTGAACGCTGCCCATCATGTGGTCGTCTCGAAGGAGAGATTCCTTTTGAACGCCTTCGCCGCATCACCGGCTACCTTGTTGGTTCACTCGATCGTTGGAATGATGCGAAGCGTGCTGAAGAGCACGACCGTGTCAAACATAACGTCTCTGGCACTTATACCAAATCCGAAAAAGCCGCTCGCGAACACGCCAAACATACCGCTAAATCCTCTCTAGGAAAGGCTTAAATGCCGTCCCGCGTCCCTGGTTCCGGTAAAACCCATATCCGTCTTTCCGGCCCGATTGAGCATGATAGTATCGTCAATGGCTACGGATTACGCGCCGTGATTTGGACTCAAGGTTGTTTTATTCACTGTGAAGGTTGCCAAAATCAAGAAACCTGGGACGAAGAGGGTGGGGTTCTTGTCGATATTGAAGATATCAAACAAGAGCTCCGCTCCCTTAAGGGGCAAACCGGCCTCACTTTCTGTGGTGGGGAACCGTCACTTCAAGCCGAAGCCTGTATTGAAATCGCCAAATTCGTCAAGGAAGAGCTCGGCTGGAATGTCTGGTCATTTTCTGGCTACGCTTATGAAGAAATTAAGGCAAAGCAAAACGATCAATGGGAGTTTTTCAAAACCCTCGATGCCCTGATTGATGGACCATTCGTCCTTGCCCAGCGTGACCTCACCCTAAAATTTCGAGGCTCTAAAAACCAGCGCCTACTTCATCTCAAAAACGGTGAAATTACCAGCATCGAATAATACCACCAAAAAGTCTTCCAGTTTTTAGTACTTTAGATTCTACTCCTAAAATACAGTTTTCACCAAAATTTAACGCCCCTACCTTAAGCCAGATTTACATAAAACTTTGGGGCATTTTTCGTCAAATACACCAAATTCCGCGCGTGCTTCACGATAAAATTTTTGTGATATTTCTCGCGGCGCCAACGATATAGCTCTGCCACTAAATCCGCAAGAAAATGGTCATAGATTGCCTCCATCAGTTCCGGCTCGTAGCGATTCCAAAAACGATAAATTAACATCTTAAATTCCACTCGAAACAGCGTCAAATTCATCATTTTATGAAAATCCATCTGCATCAACTCCAAACGATTTTCTTTATATAAAAAAATGAACAATTTTTCATAAAATTGTTCCATGCTCATTTCTAATTGAAAATTTGTTTTTACTTCATCCTCCAAATGCTTCAAGAAAATGGCGCGATTCTTATTCATTAAATCTGCCAAGTTACGATAATGATCATAAAATGTTGACTCCGCAATCTTAGCCACTCTAGTAAGCTCGCGTATTTGAACTTCAGCTAAACTTTTATCTCTTGATATGCTTGCCAAAGCATTAAAAATTTTTCGTTCGGTTCTTTGATATACCCGATTTTTAACATGCTTTCTGCCCATCTTTTTCTCTCCGGATTTTATTTTTATTTTAGCATAAGCATTTCAAAATAAAACCTCCTAAAAAGAAAAATAGCACTCCACTAGGAGTACTATTTAAGAGCTTCATCTATGATAAAAGACATAATCATGGATTGAACATAACAAAGAAAGGCCGCCAAAAATATCGTTAGAGTTATCGCTAGTACATTATTAAAGTTAGCTCCAAACACCATGATAATTGGCATTCCCACCAGGGTAACAAATCTTGCATTAGCTATAGTAAATCCTACATTAGCTATTTTTTTCGCAAACCCAGGCAATCTAGGGCAATACCTTTGGGCTGTTACGATACTCCTAGCATTGTCTTGAACTGTAGTCATAATTGTGCCAATAATTATAACTAACAGTATCCAAAAGTCCACCATTGAAACTAGCACCATCCAGATAAACGCGTTAAATACCATATCGGAAGCAACTACCATTATCGCACCCAACTTATTATCACCGAGAAAAACTAAAAGATCATACTCGTAGATTATCGATCCCCCGACGATAAAATTTACATTCCACATAACACTAACTAGTAAAATTGCTGCCCAAAATGGCAACACTCCTAGCAGTAAGCCCGCTATCACTACACACGATAAAAGCCTTGCTATTATCAGTGTGCGAATTTCGGCATTTAGTATCTGTTTTTTCTCTTTCCAATCTTTTTCCATACGGAAACCTCCTCTTAAAGAACTACTCAAAAAGTCACACTAATTAATATTAATCAGTTCATATATTCTACAACTTTTTCGTAATCCTGTCAATTTTTTAACATTGACATATTTATATTTTTATGGTAGAATTAAACCGTCTAATCTAACTAGGATTTAGGTTGACGTACGTGAAAATTGCTTATTCATGGAAGGGGGTGTTTTTCATGAGCACTACGATTACCAATGACGTTACTGGCCGAAGATACGATTCCTGGAAAGAAGAGGATGTTCGAGCATTCGTCCAAGATTACAGATCTAATCCGAGCGACTTTCAGAAAGCCTGGGATTCAGAAATTAAAGTAATGCTAGATAACGCCGTAACTTACGGATGTTATAACGATTAATCATCAATTAATCGTACGCAATACCTGTAACTCGGTTATTAAAATTCAATTTGCTGATATCGAATACTAGCTCCCTGAAAAACTACTACTCGCTAGTACTCTTCTCCCAAAAGATATCAGCAACGCAACTATTGACCCGCAATTTTCACGCTTTTCGGGAGGCTTCCGCCTCCCATTTTTATGCCTAAATTTTGAGCAAAATTTCATCCACATAAAACCCTATCTTTTTCATCCAAACATACTTTTTGTGCTAAAATTAAAATATCTTGCTATACTTCGGTCACTGGCAATGAGAAAATGTTTTAGCTTTAAGTATCGTCATTTATACTTTTAGCCAGGAGCCAATAAATCAGGCTCACATAAATGACTCTTATATTTAAATTTAGGAGTTACTTATGCAAAACCAAACTAATCTTAACAATCTAGAACGTGTCGAAGTGATGGCCCTTTTTGGCTATCAAATGACTCCGTGCCAACCGCTGACTTTCAAGCGACGTGGCTATGAGGAGTCTGAGGTGACGGAATTACTCCACACTCACATCCGTTTCGTCGGCAATACCGCGATTCACGTCTTTGACGTCTTAGTCGGAAAGGAGCAATGTCGTCTGATGTTTAATGCTACAGATTTGACTTGGCATATTGCGGCTAACTAATCTAGAGAGAGGGGAATTAACCCCCTCTTTTTTGTTACAATTTTGCAGAAAATTCATCCAGCACCGCTCGAATTTCTGCAGTACTTTTACAATCCATCAATTTTACGCGCAAATCCGAAGCTCCATCGAAAGAATTCACATAAACCTTAAACATGCGCTTCAAAGGTTCGAACGGATACCTCGAGTCGCGCGCCTCTAATTCTCGACATCTCGCATCAAAGACATCTAGATGAAAACGAAATAGTTCCATAATTTCCGGAATTTCAACTTCTCCACCCAACCCCACTGGTTTACGATTAGTAAAACAATATGGATTGAAGAATACCCCACGACCAATCATAAAGCCATCCACCTCTGGATAAGCCTCACTGAGTTTTTTCACATCCGCCATGTCCGCAATATCACCATTAATCGTAATTAAAGTCCGCGGCGCGACCTCATCACGAATTGCTAAAATTTCTGGGATCAATTCATAGTGCGCTGGTACTTTTGACATTTCCTTGCGTGTGCGTAAATGAATCGTCAAATTCGCCACATCCTCTGCTAAAATTTTTGGTAACCATTCACGAAATTCATCGACGTAAGTAAAGCCAAAACGCGTCTTCACCGAAACTGGTAGATTAGTATTTGCTTTCGCCGAACGAATACATTCAAGGGCCAATTCTGGCGTACGAATCATCGCCGCTCCGCCACCCGCCTTATTGACATGGCGATCTGGACAGCCCATATTAATATCTAATCCATCAAAACCTAGCCCCTCCAATTTACTTGCCAGCAAACCAAATTGCTCTGGATTTTTTCCCCAAATTTGCGCAATAATTGGCGAATCCGTCTCCACTACATCGAGACGCTCAAGTGCATTATCGCGACCTTTTTCTGAAGCAAAAGAAGAAACATTAGTAAATTCCGTAAAAAACACATCTGGTCTACCTGCCCGGTTAATCACTTGACGAAAAACCACATCCGTCACCCCCTCCATCGGGGCTAAAATCGTAAAATGTTTAGGTAAATCCTGCCAAGACCATTTTTTCTGCATTATTTTCTCCAATCTAACTCAAATCTTAATTTTTCGCTTCTGCTTATTTTTTATTCCGGTTTAGCTTAAATTCATTCCGCTTCCGCTTATTTCTATTCCTCTTCCGCTTCTATCTCTGCATGCTTTAAGCGAATAGCTTCCTCATAAATTTCTTCGAAACGCTTCAAGGTATGCCTCAAATCATGTTTCTTGGAAATCTCCAGGGAATTCTTACTATATTTCTCTCGCAACTTTTTGTCCAAAAGAATCTTTTTCATAGCTTCTTTGAACGCTTCGACATTGCCAGCCTCCACAAGTTCACCATTAAAGCCATTCACACAAATTTCCCCCACCGCTCCAGCATTCACGGCTACAAGGGGCAAACCGGTTGCCGCCGCCTCAATCAAAACAATTCCTTGAGTCTCAGTCTCAGAGCCCGTAGCAAACATTGTACCCATGCGATAAACTTTTGCGAGTTCCGGCATCATAATTTTACCGAGGAATTTTACCTCCTCACTAATGCCCAGCTCCTCAGTAAGTTCTTTCAATCTCGCCACATCGATGCCATCACCCACAATCACCAGTTCAGTATTCGAAATCTCATCCGCCAAAAGCAAAGCAAAAGCCTTCACCACCACATCAATACTTTTTTCCGGATCCACCCGTCCGATGTACATAATTTTATCTTTACCGTCATCAAGCTGATATTTTTTCAAAATCTCCGCACTAGCTTTTGCTGGCTTAAACTGTGACAGATCCACGCCATTCGAAAGCGCTTCTACTGGCACCTTAAAATATTTACGATTTTTTGGTACCAAATCACCAATAGCAATCTCAGTTGGCATCGTCGCGTATTCAGAGTTTTTCAAAAAACTCATCATGTGCGCCTTCAAAATCGCATTTGATAATTTTTTCAAAGGTTTAGGCTGCAAGAAAAACAATTGATCAGTAATATTATCCGGATAAGCATGCCCGGTCGAAACCAAAGGGATGTTTCGCTTTTTCACATAACTCATCACCGCAAGCGCAATAAATTCCGCGGTCTGCAAATGAATGACATCTGGCTGAAATTCATCCAGCACTTTTTTCACTTCCACCCAAGGGTTAACAGTCCACCAAATACCATTTTTATAAGTTAATCGCGGCAAAGGCATACCTAAAAATTCCGGATTCTCTGGCACTGGATTGATTTGATCAGGGTAAAAAGGGAATCGAATCGAAGATAGATGCACGGTCTTCACGCCCATTTTTTCATCGATTTCTTCATGATATTCCCCCGTAAAACTTGGTGCAATCACCAAAATTTCATGACCAGCCTGCGCTAAGCCATTGGCTAAATTATGCGCAAAAACCGCCACCCCATTCGTCATCGGATAATAAATATCAGAAGCAATTGCAATTTTCATAATCTCTATTATATAACACTTTTAGTATCTGTTATAATTAAGCTATGAGTAAAAAATCAAAACCAAAGCAAACCTCTTCTGTCGCCGTCAATCGACGTGCGAGTTTTGATTATCATCTCGGCGATAAAATTATCTGCGGTATGAGTCTGACCGGACCGGAAGTCCGCCTCATTCGTGATCACCATGCCCAACTTAAAGGCTCATTTGTCACTATTAAGGATGGCGAACTCTGGCTAAACAATCTTACACTCGGCGCCGAAACTGCCCGCAATATTCGTCTACTTATCACCAAAAAACAACTTCATTCACTCGAAAAATCTAAGCAACTCGGCAACACTATCGTACCTACCAAATTATTTGGTGGCGGCCGTTATATTAAAATCGAGGTCTCCCTCGCTACTGGTAAAAAACGTTATGACAAGCGCGTTTCGATTAAAAATCGCGACCTCGATCGAGAGGCAAGGAAGCGTCTACATGTCTAAAATTCGTCTTTTTTCCTGGAACGTGAATGGCCTGCGTGCCGTCTTAAAAAAACAAGCTATTCAAAATTTTCTAAGCAATGAGGATCCGGATTTTTGTTGTTTCCAAGAAGTTAAAGCTAAACCCGAGCAAGTTAAAAAAGAAATTTTAGATACTCCACTAGAAAATTATCAGTTACATTGGAATTCCGCCGTCCGACCAGGCTATTCTGGTACTATGACAATCGCAAAAACTAATTTACCAATTCTATCTACCGAAACTAATCTTTCCGAATATTTTAAAAGTCCCGATTTCGATCAAGCAAAATCAGAACTTCTCGAAAATGACGGCTTTGGCTCACCATTTTCTGAAGGTCGTGTGCTCACACTTGAGACCGAAAATTTCTATCTAGTGAACGTTTATACCCCAAATTCCAAAACCGATTTATCGCGTCTCAAACTACGTCATGAACTTTGGGATCCACTCTTTTTGGCTTATTTAAAACATCTCGAAAAAACCAAACCCGTGGTAGTTTGTGGTGATTTTAATGCCGCACACCAAGAAATTGATCTCGCACGTCCGAAACAAAATACCAAAAACGCTGGTTTCACTATCGAAGAGCGTCAAGGTATTTCCGAAATTCTAAAACAAGATTTCATTGATACTTTTCGCTCGCTTAATCCTGACTCCAACCGCTATACTTGGTGGTCACACTGGGGAAAAGCGCGCGAGAATAATATCGGTTGGCGCATTGATTATTTCTTCATCTCTAAATCACTTGAAAAAAATCTCGAAGCCGCCGAAATTTACGAATCCATTCTAGGATCCGACCATTGTCCAATCTCTATCACCCTAAATTTTTAATATTTTGAACCCCAATATTATGAATCCTAATAATTTCACCTACTGGCATAAACTTATCGGTAACGAAGACCACAATATTTTATGGAATATTCCCACCCAAAAATCTGGTCGTCTTTCAGTTTTTGGTGGCAATAGCGAAAACTTTTTAAGCGAAATTCGCACTACCGAGTTTCTCGAAAAATTACCGCTTAAAACTCTTAAATTATTTTTACCAGACGCCCTTCAAAACAAACTTCCGGTGATTAATTATATCGATTTTCTCAAATCCACCCCTTCCGGATCATTCGACCGTCACGAAAAACTTACCGAAAGTTTTCTCTCTACCGATACGGTTTTTCTTTCCGGTAATTTTTCCAAAAATTCCACCACCTCCATCGCCGTTAACGAGGCCCTAAAATCACTGCACGAAAATCAAGTAGTAGTAGCTTGCCGTGACGCTATTGAAATCATTACAAACAGTGCCGAAGAAAATCTCCAACACGAAAATCTCGTTTTGCTCGCCACGATGCCGCAACTCCAAAAACTTTTTCAAGCCATTTATTTTCCTAAAATGTTACTGCTTTCCATGCCACTCACATCTGTGATTGAGACCTTACATAAATTTACCATTAGCTACCCACTGACTCTTATTACGCTACATAGTGACCAAATCATTATGGCCAAAGCTGGCGAAGTCTACACCATTCGCCTTGATCACACTAATTTCACTCCACTTTCTCTCTGGACCGGCATGCTTCCCGCCAAAATCGCCGCGCTTGCCACCTGGAATCCGCAAAACCTTCTCGACGTCGCTACCGCTAGTATTAACTGGGACGTTCGTCAAATTTAAGACTCCCATTGCCAATATCAACTGGGATATTCGTCAAATCTAAATCTTATCACCACTAATGTTAACTGGTACACTCATCGAATCTAATTGCAAAATATGTTAAAATAAGTGTAAGCATTTCTATAATATTTTTAATTTCAGGGTGGAAAAACTATGTCGAACAAAGTGATGATTATTGGAACAGGGAACGTTGGCGCCAGTATTGGTTTTTCTTTAGTTTCTTCCCATAACGCCATCAATGAACTGGTTCTTATCGACCAAGACCAAGCCGATGCCGAAGGCGAGGCGATGGACCTACGCGACACTCTAGCCGTTTCACCGAATTTCATGAAAATTCATGCCGGCTCCTACGAAAAGGACAGCAAAGATACCGATCTGGTAATTATTACCGCTGGCGCCGCCCAGAAAAAAGGTGGCGAAACCCGCACTGAACTCCTTACCCGTAATGCTAAAATCGTCAAAGAAATTGTCGAAAATCTTGTAAACAATGGCTTTCAAGGTATTTTTCTCATGGTCACCAATCCAGTCGATGTTTTATCCTACCTCGTCATGGAATATTCTGGTTTTCCAAGTCACAAAGTTATCGGCTCCGGCACCGTACTCGATTCCGCCCGTCTTAAATATAATATTGCGAACCGCCTCGGTATTTCACCAAAATCTGTCCACGCTTATCAAGTTGGCGAGCATGGGGATAGCGAATTCGCTCTCTGGTCGAATGCTAATATTGGCGGTCAACCGATCACAGATTTGATTTCAGCTTCTGAACTCAAAAATATTGAAACTGATACTAAGAATCAGGCTTATGAAATTATCAACAAAAAAGGTGCCACCTATTATGGCATCGGCGCCTGCGTAACTCGTATCGTGAATTGCATTTTTAATGACGAAAATCGTGTTTTGCCAGTTTCTACTTATGATAATTTTTCCGACTGCTTCTTCGGTTTTCCGACCATCGTCGGCCGCAAGGGAATCGTGCGCCGTCTCGATACCGAACTTACCGAAATGGAAGCCATCCGCATGCAATCTTCCATCAATGTAATCAAACGTTCTCTGCGCGAAGTTCTCTAGCAATCAAACGTTACATACGCGAAGTCCTCTAGCTTTATGGTAAAATTAAACCATGAGGAAATTCTTTTTAAGGTTTATTTTATTACTATCAATTTTTACTCTCGTCTTAGTTCCTGCCGAACCGACTTTTGCGCGTAAAAAGCGCAGTAGCTCAAGCAGTGAAAATTCCGCCGTTAATGATTTTACTTTCAAAAATTTTCATGCCGATTACGAACTAACCAAAGACGCCGAAGGTTACTCCAAGCTTGACGTTACCGAAACTTTAGTGGCCAATTTCACTCACGAAAATACCAATCATGGCATCATGCGCGTCATTCCGATTTTCAATCAAGCCGGCAGAAATCAAATTATTGACGACCCTTACGCTTTTAAAGCCACGGTTACTCGCAATGGTCAATCGGAAAAATTTGAATCCAGCGTTTCCGATTCTAACATTAAACTCAAAATCGGTGATGCTGACGCTTATGTCTCTGGCGAACAAACCTACGTGATTAAATATAGCTTCGACAATGTAGTCGCCGCCTTCAAAGATGTCGCAAATTCCTCAATTTCTGGCGCTTATCAAGAGCTCTACTGGAATATTAATGGCGTAGACTGGAAGCAACCTTTCGAGCAAGTTTCTGGCACTCTTCATTTCTCTGATGAAATTGCTAGCACCATTTTTGGCAACCCAATCTGTTATTCCGGCGCCTATCGTTCCAACGATACTGATAAATGTCAGATCGAAAGAACTAAAAATTCCATCACTTTTTCCGCCAGCAATCTTAAAGCCGGTGAAGGCGCAACTTTTGTCATTGCCATCAAAGCCGACACCTTCAAAATTCGTCCACCGAAATATAACTACATTGCCGTAGCGGTCTGTATTATTATCGGGATTTCCTCTGTCTTTACGATTTTCAGTATCATTCGTAACTATCAAAAACATGTTCGCGAAAAACATCAACACTACAAGAGCTTAATCCGCGTTCCGGAATACCAACCTCGAAAAGATCTCACCGTTGGTCAAGCTGGTTTCTTTAGCTTCACTCCGCTTAATCAGAAGACTGCCACCGCGCTTAGCTTAGCCGTCCATAAGAAAATTGACATCATTAAAAATCCAATTGAAAAAAATTTCCTCGGCCTCAATAAGAAGCAATCTTGGTCGGTCAAAATACTAAATACCGACAATCTCAGCTCCGAAGAAAAATCCATGCTTCGTGTCTTGGCTCAATCTTCCACCCTACCCGAAGTCGGTGAAACTTTCAAGCTCAAACAAAATGACTCCTACTCGGTCAACCAACTCATTATGAGTTATGACACCAATGTCAAACTTGATATCGCCGAAAAAGGTTTAACCGAAGACAACAAAAGAGCTGGCATAATGGGCGTTCTCGATAGCATCATTGGGGTTCAATTTATTGTCATTTTTGGCGGTATGCTCTTCGGTGTCGCTTCATTCTTTCCATTCTTCCCAAAGCTCCTTTCCTGGCTTTTACGCATCGCCGACCAAACCATTCATATCACTTCTTTCTATATTTACAAGCCAGAGCTCTTCATCTTAGCTGCCGCTATTTTCATCGGCACCTCTATTGCTGCTTCTACTTATAATCGTTTTGCTAGAAAATATCGTGATTTCACTAACGCCGGACTCGAAGTTGTAGCCTACATGCAAGGCCTCAAAGATTACATTAATCTTGCTGAAAGTGAACGTATTAATTTCCTCCAAAATGTTAAAGATATCGACACCTCTCCAGAGGGAATTGTTCATCTTTACGAGGAACTTCTGCCTTATGCCGCACTCTTCGGCCTTGAAAAAACCTGGATTAAGAATCTCGACAAATACTACGAAGAGCTTGGCACCGATTACACCATTCCAACCTGGTATGCGCTATCGTATGCCGATTTTGGCAGCTTTACATCTAGTATTTCCAGCTCGTCCTCAACTTATTCCACCAGTAGTAGTAGTGGCAGTTCTGGCTACTCCAGTGGCGGTGGTTTCTCCGGCGGTGGTGGCGGTGGTGGCGGCGGTGGCGGCTGGTAAAAACTAAAGCCCCAAAACTTCAATTAAAAAATATCAGCTTCGTAGCTGATATTTTTATTCTCATTCAATACCCCCACGATCACAACCTATAAGATATCCAATCATCCAGGCTTTGATTAATGATTAACTATTCGATTTCTGGTAACTTATCAATAATCTTATTCTTTAGAATTTTAATCATCACATTACGATAAAGCCATCGTGACATATTTTCAATTGTCATCATCAGTGGTACCGTAATAATTAAAATCGCACCGAAGATTACCCACTCAACCATCGATAAATTGATATGTACACTAAATAGGCTTTGCAGAAAAATCATACAAAATAGCATACCAAAAGTACAACCACCCACAATTAATTTCTTCCAAATATTATCATACGGCATACAAATTCGCGCGAGATAAGTAATACCTACCACTTCCCAACCTAAGACACAAAGCATCCCCAATTGTTCGCGCGTGAGCCCCAGCCAAAGCCTCAAATTAATTAACGCCAAAACGATCACCACATTAGTCAGTGCCGCCGGAATCGCCTTTTTCAAAATATTAATCATGAAATTTCCCCGAATCAAATCCTTATTCGGAATTTGCGCTAAGAAGAAACTTGGTACACCAATCGTAAACATCGTAACCAATGAAACCTGTGTCGGCAAAAGCGGATACATAAAACCAAAGCCAATCGAAAGTAGCGCCACAATAAACGAAAAGACGTTCTTCACTAAGAATAACGAGCCAGAACGCTCCAAATTATTTACCACTCGACGCCCCTCATCTACAATCTGTGGCATGCGTGAAAAATCCGAATCCAGTAACACTAATTGTGCCACCTGCGAGGCCGCCTGTGAACCTGAGGCCATCGCCACCGAACAGTCCGCATCTTTTAAGGCCAAAATATCATTCACGCCGTCTCCAGTCATCGCTACCGTATGTCCCGCCTTCTGTAAAATTTTCACCATCTTACGCTTTTCTTCTGGCTTTACGCGTCCAAAAACTGTATTCTCTAGTACAATCTTTTCAAAATCACACCCCTCCGGCAAGCTCGAAAGATCAATAAATTTCTTCGCATTTTTAATCCCCGCTTTTTCTGCCACAATCGAAACCGTCTCAGCATTGTCGCCCGAAATCACTTTCACTTCCACGCCCTGTTCGGCAAAATATTTAAACGTACGCTTGGCGGACTCACGAATTTCATTCATCAAAAGCACGATATTAATCGGCCTAATCGGCGAAATCTCTCGCTCTCCCGAAGCTAGTAATTCAATATCTTCCTGCTTCGTTACTTCACCAAAAATCAAGACACGGTACCCTTGCTTAGTAAATTCCTGGATGGTCTTTTCGTACTTTTTTAAATCTTCTTTCAGAACAAATTCCGGCGCACCAATCAAAAAAGTTTTATCTTTAAATTGCACACCACTATATTTATGCTTCGAAGAAAAACCGATGATTTGCTGCACCGAATCCTTATCGAATTTCGATCCTTTCGCGGCTCGCTCTTCGGTAAACTTTTTCAGCGCCTTCATCGTATCATTATCCGCTTCCTCCGCCATCATCGTTCGCCAAAAATCTACATCAAGATCATTTTTTACCTCGGATCCGGTCATCTCATAGATACCGCTCACGCTCATTTTATCGTTCGTAATTGTACCAGTCTTATCCACACACAGAACATCCACGCGCGCCAAAGTTTCAATACAGTGCATATCATGAACTAAAACTTTTTTCTGCGCCAAACGTACCGCAGATAAAACCAATGTCACGGAAGAAAGCAAGAACAACCCTTCCGGAATCATCCCCACTATCGCCGCAATCATCGCCTGAATGCTCATTTTTATCGGTGTAGCATGAATAAGATATTGCTGACCAAACATTAGCAAACCGATCGGAATAATCAAAATTCCGGCTAGTCTCACGAAATTATTTAACGATTTTAAAATTTCCGACTGTTCAGTGGTTTTAATAGTCTTCGCTTTTAGGGTTAGTTGTGAAATATACGATTCTGCACCCACGCGAGTTAACCTTGCATAACATTTACCCGAAACCACAAAACTACCAGACATCAATTCGTCACCAGTAGTCTTTTTAATCTCATCCGACTCACCCGTAAGTAATGCCTCGTTTACCAGAACTTCACCCGATACCACCACAGCATCCGCGGGAATTTGCGCCCCCGCCTCCAAAATAATAATGTCATCTAAAACTAATTTATGCGTCCAAATCTCTTGCTCCTTAGCCTCGCGTACTACCTTGATTTTTGGCGTATTCAACACACTCAATTTATCCAAAATTTGCTTCGCTCTTAATTCCTGCAAAATACCGATCAAGGAGTTAATAAAAATCAGCGGCAAAAAACTCATGTCTTTATAAGCATGCACCAAAAATAACAGTGTTGCTAAAAACAAAAAGACAAAGTTAAAGTAAGTTAGGGAATTACTGCGTATGATTTCACCAACTGTTTTCGTCGGCGCCTGAACCGCCGTATTTACCTGGCATTTTTTAACACGCTCTTTTACTTCTTCCTGACTAAGTCCCTGAATCCCACCTGCATCCTGCTTATTTTCTATCACTTTTATCTTTTCTTTCCGGAATTTCCATTTTTAATTTTGGTGTTTTCTGTATTTTTACTTCTGTTTTTTCGTGTCTATTTTTCTGCTTGGTTTTTAACCAAATCGCCACTATCAACATAAGCACTAAACAAATACCTTTAAGCACCAAATTAATTCTTGCATCCGTACCACTCTGGAGATTTTTATAAAAATTACTTTCAACTTTATATTTTTCTTCCTCCAGGTCCAGAATTTCCGCCTCCAGTGCATGAATTTTTTCTTCCGTCTCACGCACCGGATTTTGTTCGAGTTCCGATTTTAGCTTCTTTATTGCTTCCGTTTTTTCATTCAATTGACTTTGAATAATTTCTTTCGATTGCCCCACGTAATTTCGCACAGGATTTTTTTCGTTATCAATTTTAATCTGTTTACTAAACAAAAAAAGGCCCAAACAGCCAGCCATCAGGATTACCATCGAAATGATATTTTTTATTTGTTTATTCACCTAAAAATCTTTCTGTTATTTTATACAATTTAAAATATCTATCTCTTATTTTAGCACAAAAAGAATAATAATTAAAAACCGACCCACTCCTTGATTCTTTTTAGTTTTTGATGTGTAATAACACTAAATAACGGAGCGCGCCCAGTGGAAGGACTTACCTATAAATATTATAAAAAGAACAACAGTAAAAACATTTACCTAATCATCCATGGTGGTGGGCCAGTTGGCGTAGAAACAGATTTTATCTCCGCCATTTTCGATACAATCGCTAAAACCCATAACAGTGCGCTATGTTTCAATTTTCCATATTGTGAACGTATGGAAGAAAGCTCTAGTGGCCCTGATCTATTAGAAGAAATATCAACTCTCAAACAAGTCATTGATTTTATTCACGCAGAAGGTTATGACCATATCACGATTATCGCCAAATCACTAGGCGGAATCATCTCTAGTTATTATTTTGCAAAATACCCAGACAAATCCATCGATCTCATTATCTTAGGCTATATTCCAAACGAAGTAAAGCAAAACGCAATTTCAGACAATTTAAAACTGGTTATACAGGGTGAAAATGATCGCTTTGCGGCGCCATCCGAAGTACAGAAAATCGTCGGCAATAAAGTAGCCGTAATTGAAATAAAAAATGCCGACCATAGTTATCAAAATCACAACAAAGAACCGATTTATCAAAAAGAAGTACTTAATCATCTAGTTAATTGGATTTAATTTCTTTTAAAATTAACAATCAAAAAAGGTCAATCTCAGACAGAGAAGACCCAATAATATCATTTACAACCAATGTAATTTCGAAAAATACACTTGGTGGGCGAAGTGGGAATCGAACCCACACTCCATTGCTGGAACTAGATTTTGAGTCTGGCGCGTCTACCAATTCCGCCATTCGCCCATAGAGAAATTTTATCATATTTATAGAGTATTTCCAATAACTCTGTTATAATATTTTTATGAATTCTGTAACTGGTGGGCAATCTACAGAGGATAAGCAACGTCAAACCGTCGCCGATCTCGCTCGAAAAAAAGTCATGGAAGCCTTTCATCAAGGTGAAAATTCTGTTGCCAACCAAAATCTAGCTAACGTCGCGCCCACTCGCGTGATTTCTTCTACCGCATATAATCAAAACCTCGCAAGCACTCCACCAACCACTTCTGCCAACTCAGCTACCACTAAACCATCGAAAAACTCTTTATTTAATTTAATCTCCAAGGCACAGAAAAAACTAAAAGATCTCACCCAGACTACCGAAACTTACGCCAAAAATTCTTTCAAACATCCATCTACTGAAGTTTCAAAGCTCCAAACCTCCACTAACGCGACTACCAATCAGCCGTCCCTCACCGATC
>CALHIA010000075.1 GCA_938030585.1 uncultured Candidatus Saccharibacteria bacterium
ATTCAACAACAGCATAGGCTGGTTTTTCGTTCTGATGACCAGCGAGAAGAATTCCAGATGCAGTCTTTTCAGCAGGCTCTACTTTTTTTGCAACGACACGGTCACTTAATGGATGTAGTATCATATTCCTCCTGTTTGATGGTTATATATCTATTGTAGTCGAAAAATTAGCACTGTCAAGCTTTGAGTGCTAATTATGCCAAAAATCCAGTGTGATATAATTTAGTAAAGAGGTATTATGAAAATTAAAACATTTTTGATGGATAATTTACCGGATTATAACCGCCTAGTAATTCCCTATCATTGGGGAAAAGCAGTGCTAGCGGCAGAAAAATATCATTTTCCGGGTAAGAAAATGCGTGTGATCGCAGTGACAGGAACTAATGGCAAGACTTCGACCTGTTTTTTGATTTGGAAGATGCTAAATCATGCTGGCTATAAGACGGGTTTAATGACCACAGTGGCCTGGGGAGTGGATAAGCTGGAAGAGCAGATCGAACACATGACGACAGTGGATGCGGAAACGCTAAATTATCGCATGAATGAGATTGAAAAGCAGGGGGCAGAATTCTTGGTACTGGAAGTCACTTCGCATGCCTTGGCACAACATCGAATTTTCGGAGTACCAATTGAAATTGCGGTGGAGACCAATGTCACGCATGAACACCTTGATTATCATAAAACTTTCGAGAATTATCGCGCCACCAAAGCTAAGTTATTCAAAATGGCGAAGGCTGGAGTGATTAATGAAGACGACGGGTCCTGGCTGTATTTTGCTACCAAAGTTTCAAATTATATCACATATGGTATAAAGCACGGAATGTTACAAGCGGAGGAAGTGGAAGAATCAACCAGTGGCGTGAAGTATATCGTGAATCCAAACACGCGTGGCATCAATCATCAATGGAAAAATACTACGAAATTGCCACGTTTCAAAATCGAAACTCAAATTCCTGGCACTTTCACGGTTTATAATTCCCTAGCTGCCACAGCAGTGGGGTTGATTCTCGGACTTACAGAAGAACAAATACATGATGGTATCTATAGCCTAGAATCAGTCGAAGGACGAATGAATCGCATCGATGAGGGGCAAGATTTTACTGCAATTGTGGATTATGCACACACGCCGGATGCATTCTTAAAAGTCTTCGAAGCAATCAAATCCGCGCGCACAGAGAAAACCAAGGTAATTTCCCTGTTTGGCGGGGCGGGACGACGCGACGAATCGACACGTGAAGAGCGCGGAGAGATTGGGGCAAAAAATAGTGACTACATCGTGGTAACCGAAGATGATTCACGTGATGAAGATCCACAGATGATTATGGAGGAATTTGCGAAAGGTGCCGAAAAGCAGGGATATGTGCGCGAGAAAAATCTCTTCCTGATTCAAGATAGAAAAGAAGCTATTCGTAAGGCTTTGAGCTTAGCTAAAAAGAATGACATCGTATTAGTGCTGGGCAAGGGGCACGAAAAAACTATCCTGAGGGGAGACAAGGCGGTGCCTTTCGAAGACATCAAGGTAACGAGTGAACTACTAAAAGAAATGCAAAAGTAGCAAGTAGTAAAAATAAAAAAAGACACCGTGAAGGTGTCTTTTTGATTATTCAGTTTCTTCCTGGTTAACTTCGAAATCAGCAATACCGTTGATGATGTGCTCTTTTGAAATATTGAGAGCTTGGCCAATAGTAGCGGCACAGGCCATGTAGGAAATATTTGGTTCCCCAGTGAGGAAGGAAGCAACATTAAAACGATAACCGTGATAGTTTAATTCAGCTTCCGAACCCTTCTTATAAAGCTTACTATTTTCAATACGCAAATCTGAATTATAGTCCGTACCGTAAGTTAAGGTATTGGTCACACCCTTGAAGACCGCAAAGTCAAGATAATGGCGGTCGTCACGATTAAGCACGACTGAATCTGGATTCATGGAAAATAAAGTATTTTCGGCTTCGAGATATTCCTCAGCAGTGAGATCAGAAAGACTAGCTGGAACAAAATCCGTCAAAGCAGCGACCTGAATTGGCATCTTATAAAAGACATCCTTGCGCAAAGAATGAGCTGGCGCCGTCAAAACCAGATAATCGACATCAGCCTTCCAAGCGTCCTTAATAAACTTATAGAGATTACCAACCTTAATTTCTTCATCGGAAGCTAAGATTGCTGGACGAAAACCAGCCTGCTTCAACATGTAGTAAACATAATAAGCGGTCACAGTTTTACCGGTGGTGCCAGTGACACAAATGATTTTAAGGTCCTTCAAAATTTTTTCGTAATAGTGTGCGAGAAGTCTAACCTTGAGACTCTTCGGACGGGATTTGAGATTTGCTGCATTGTCCATATCTTAAATATACCACAGTTCGGGGCAAAAAATAAAACCAGAGATGAATTCTGGTTTTATTTATTCAGTTTGATTTTACTTGTTTAGTTTGATTTTAGCGCCAAAGTGAATCTAGAGTATTCAAGCTATCCACGATACTATTAGTGCTACTTTTAATCAAAGAGGCACTAATTAGAGTAATAGCAAGAGCGATGATCGCAGCAACGAAAATATTAACGATAACCTTCTTATCTTCCTTGAGTTCAAGTTCTGCGCTCATAGCTTCGTAAACTACGAGACCGGAGAAAATCATACCGGCATAACCAATAGCACCAGCAATCGGAGCGGAGACATTCAAGATAAGTGGTGAAATTAGACTGGCAGTAAGAATCCAAGCAAAGGAAGCCACGGAAACAATAGTAACCAAACGGAAGTAATTCAATTGATTTTTCTTCATGATGAGACCAGCGAGGTAGTAAATACCAGCAATGGCAGCAATAGTGGCTAGAACAATCAAGAAATTACCGATGGTGTTTTGGAACCAATCGAATTTATTTAAGAGACTAAAATCAAGACCGGCTTTCTTAGTACCAAAAAGTGAAGCTGGGCGAGAAACGGTTCTAAAAATAGCAAAAATTAAATTAAAGACCGTGTAGGTACCGGCAGCAATAACTGGAAGGAGCCAGCTATTATTAAAATCAGAATAACCTGCGATTCCCTTCTTTACACCAGTGACTGGGTTCTTAAAAACCGAGAGAATAAAAGAAACGGCTGGAATCTTTTTAAATTTCTCGAAGTTTTCATTAATTTTTTCTTTGGCAGCACTCGCAGTGTTTTTGACTGAAGTGGTTTCTTTGGTGCTTACAGGAGCTTTTTCCGAAGCGGTTTTTTCCATAGAAATCCTTTCTGAATAATTAAATATGTTTTAAGTATAACACAATCAAAATAGAGGTGAAACAAAAATCGGCTAGTGGTTAGCCGATTAGTTTTAGAGATTTAGGAATTTAAGTTGAAGAGCTTGAGATATGCTTCGGTAACTTTGGCCGGATCACCTTCCTCAATAATTTTACCTTTTTCAATCAAGATTGCACGGTCACAATAAGCCATCACATTTTCCATAGAATGTGTCACCAAAATCACGGTTTGCTTGCCATGCAGTGAGGCGAAATAATCATTACATTTTTTCTGGAAGGCAGCATCACCTACAGCGAGAACTTCATCGAGAATGAGAATATCGCCACGCGCACGAATGGCGATGGAAAAGGCGAGACGTACTTGCATACCAGAAGAATAATTTTTTAGTTTTTGGTCCATAAATTCTGGAAGTTCGGCAAAATTCACAATATCATCATACATGGCATCCATTTCTTGATTGGAAAAACCAAGCATGGCGCCATTAAGATAGACATTTTCACGACCAGTGAGTTCAGGATTAAAACCAACACCAAGTTCGATAAATGGCACCAGTGAACCATCAATCTCAATCTTACCCTTGGTGGGGGTGTAAATCTGGGAAAGTAACTTCAAGAGAGTAGATTTACCAGAACCATTACGACCGACGATACCGAGAAATTCACCATCGTAAACCTTAAAACTGACATCGTTTAAGACTTGTTGTTCAGTGTAACCTTTAATGCCACGCAGACGATTAAAAATAACTTGCTTCAAGCCAAAAGAGCGCTCGGTAGGAAGTTTAAAAGTTTTAGAAAGATGCGAAACGGTAATAACTGCCTTGCGTTCTTGTGTTTTTTCGGCGGCTTTTTCAGTAGACTTTTGAATAGATTTTTGAGTTTTCGACATTAGGCTTCCTCCGCAAAGTATTTTGAACGTTTCCTAAAGTAGAGACCGCCGAGAGTGATAATAATAATTACAATGAGAATTGGCACAAAGTGCAGCAGCTGTTCAGGAAGATAATTCCAGGTGGTGATGGTTTGGTTGGTGATTAGAAAATAACGAACATCCTGGATAACTTGAGCGATTGGGTTTAAGAGAAAGATTTTTGCGGCGAGAGGGCTAGCGTCAGCAACCATGGTGATTGGATAAATGACTGGGACGGCATAGAAGAGAGCCTGCATGAAAACTTCCCAGATTGATGAGATGTCGCGATATTTAACATTGATGGCGCCAAGGAAGAATG
>CALHIA010000076.1 GCA_938030585.1 uncultured Candidatus Saccharibacteria bacterium
TGAATATATTGGGAAAATTGAAAAGATAAATGGAACTTATAATTTTAAAAAAGTTGGAAAAGATATAGAAGCAAATTTGAATACTAAAATAGCTTCAATAGGTTATGATAAATATAAATTTGAAAATTCTGGTTTTATTCGTGATTATCTTTATACTACTGTACTTCGCATCAAGGAACGTATCAAAAATCTCTCTAATGAAGAAATTAAGAATAATTCCGAATTAATGTCACTTATTATGGCTCCAAATTTCTTGATTAATGAAATTTATAGCGGGGAAGAATCTGGTGTGCCAAATTACCAGGCCTTCAATTACAAATATGAAACTGATCAGATAACCTTCATGTTAGGTCAACATTATAGTTTCTATGGGGTTAGTGATGCAGAGGTACGTATTATTAGTCAGGCTGTCGATAAGCATCAAAACCAAAATATTCCTTACATTAAAATCAAGGAGCGTGAACTTAATCAAAATCTTGCTAATCAACTAGAAACTGAGGCTAAAAATATGGGGTCACTGGTTCGGGATAAAATCCGCGCAAAAGGTATCCCAGTCGAAATCTATGATGGTAAAAAACATAACGGTCTTTACAAAGCTTCCTCATGAAAAAATCCACTGGCTCTAAATTAGTTTTCATAAGTTTTCTTACAGTTTTTCTAGGTACAATTATTGGTCTTAAAATCCTTAATCAGAAACATGAAATTCCTAAAATTTCTAAGCAGGATTGTTTAAAAAATATCGACACTTCAATCAGTGGTAAAGATGAAATTTGTGCGAAACTTTCAGAGTCTCTCACTAGTCTTGATTTTAAAATTTCCGAAAGTTCTTCTTTTGATTTAAGTAATTTTAACCAATCAAACACTATCCTTACCGAGATTCTTCTTCCGGTGGTGGATTTTTATAGTCCACTCAGTGATATTTCACAAGCCGAACTGAAGGACGCAGAGATTATTAAAAAATATAATGTTGAATTAGTCGACTTCCGAAATATTACCGCTAGTCAAAAGGTAATTAGCCTTGATCAAAAATATTTTCTTGATGATTTTACTGCCGGCGCAAAGTTTATTACCTGGAATCTTACGGGTAACCCGACTACTTTTTCAGCCGTTCAGGAGGCACTAAAGAGTCTTAGTTTTTCTAATCCTCCGAATAAAACTAATGTCGTGAGTTTTGCTGAAACTGGTGTTACTGCACTTTCACGTCGCCTCACTTATAAGCTTGATCAAGTTGGTGGTAATGCTGAATATTTTACCGAAAAAATTAAAGATTTTCTCAGTAGTAAAACCTATACTCATATTAGTAATGAAGTGAGTTTTGCGGATAATTGTCAGGGTGGTTATACTACCACCACACTTTGTGCAGACTGGAAAATGATGGGTGCTATCACTAGTCTCGGTACGGACATTGTTGAGCTGACAGGGAATCATAATAATGATTATGGTGAGGAAAATAATGTCAAATCCATCGCTGCCTATCGCGAGAAAAATCTTAAAATTGTCGGTGGCGGAGAAAATCTCGCGGCCGCCAAAATTCCACTTGATGTGAACGATCAAATCAAACTATTCGCCTTTAATCATTCCACTAGTAGTGTAGCTAATGGTCAAATTGCTACGGAAAATTCCGCTGGCGCCAATCCCTATAATGAAGAGGAATTTAAGATCGAACTCGCCGCCGCGAAAGCCAAGAATAAATTTGTCATTGTGAATGTTCAGTACTTTGAATGTTATGCTTATCCAAATAGTAAAATAGCCTTCCCGGAGTGTGACAAGCCAATTCCTAATCAAAAAGAATTCTTCCGTCACTTCATTGATCTCGGTGCCGATATGGTAGTGGGTACTTCCGCCCATCAACCGCAAACCTACGAACTTTATAAAGATAAACCAATTTATTACGGGCTCGGTAATCTCTTCTTTGATCAAATTAGTTGGCCAGATACTATGCGTAGCTTGATTTTGACCCATTACTTCTATCAGGGAAAATATCTCCAAACCCGCATCTCGCCTACTCTTTATGATGAAAATTTTCAGACCTATCTTATCGACGAAACCGCTTCACGCGAATATTTAAGACGTCTAGTCTACGCCTCGCCAAAAGGCTACTAATAGGATAAAATAAAACTATTATGGAGGAAAAAGTTAAAAATAACGAGCGTAATTATTCATTGGATTTATTACGGATTTTTTCTATTATTTTAATTATAGTTTTTCACGTATGTTACAAATCTTTGGATTTTAGTAAATTAACAGGTCTTAATCAGATTATTGTTGGATTTTTTTGGCATTTTGGTGAAATTGGCGTTAATCTTTTCATGCTAATTACTGGGTATTTTCTTTACAAAAGTGAAAAGAGCCAAAAATCAAAAATCATTCGTCTTATTTATGATATCTGGCTTTATTATATATTTAATATTATTACGCTAATTTTTATTAAAGGCGGCTACACTATAACTTATAACGCACTTTTTCCGGTTAGTCTTGGTAATTTTTGGTATATTACTTCTTATATTGTAATTTTATTGCTTGCTCCGTATCTAAATAAGCTTATAAAAAATCTTAATTATTCTGAACATAAGAAACTACTAATAATATTTTTCATTGTTTTTTCTTTAATTCCAACTATTAGTGGACTTTCTATTGGTACTACCGAGAATGGTGTAGTTTATAGTCGTTTTGCTTGGTTAATTTATATCTATTTTTTGGGTGCATTTATTTCGAAATATCAAGACAAGGACAAGATTTTAATTAAAAATCGTAAATTCTTCATTAAACTCTTAGTACTTTTAATTATATCCTTACTCTGTTTTATGTTAATTACTAAATATTTATTAGTACATAAAATGCCAGATCTTAAGATTAATTATATGTGGCCACCAAATTCTGTAATTGTATTTTTGATTAGTCTTGTAATATTTGTTATTTTTACAAAAATTAGTCTTGTTAAGCAAGGATTATTAACAAAAATTATAAAAATCACCTCGCCACATGTGCTTGGCGTGTATCTATTCCACGATTCACCATATAATTATGTGATTTTTTCCGAAGGCATTATC
>CALHIA010000077.1 GCA_938030585.1 uncultured Candidatus Saccharibacteria bacterium
GTAAGGGGCCAAACTTGGATTATGCCGCAGAGGAATTAGCGAAGTTCTTGCGTAAGGAGAAGATTGATTTTGCGAACGTGATTGCGACTTCTTTAGACTCTGATAATAAGATGCATAAATCATATCTAGATAACGTGGCTTACGAATTTGTGGTGCATCCAAATCGTCAACATTTGAGTTATCAGCCAGTTTCGTTGTTTACTAATAACATCTGGGAAACGCCGGCGCCGATGCGAATTATCGCAGTGTCGAACTCATTTTTTAACATTATTTCTTCGATGCGCGTGCATACTTTGAAGAATTTCGCTTCACATTCGCAACCATTTTTGGCGTTATCGAATATGGGTTACTGGAGTAAATTGACGATTGTGGAAGATGGCCACCAGTATTGGCGCTCACTATTTTACTTCAAGGGCGATTACAGTGTGAAGCCGATTCATATTCCGATTTATCAGGATGCGGTGCTGGAAAATGGTTTATGGAAGACCCTGAAAGCGCAATTTATTCAGCTAAGGCGCTGGGACTACGGAGCTTCGGATGTGGCTTATGTGGGGGTGAGGACTTTTTCGAAAGACCGCATGGAGCGTACCGGGATGAAATTCTGGCCATTGTTTGTAAAATTTGCCAGACTCCTTGAAGGTCACGTAACTTTAGCTTCGATCTCACCGATGGTGGCGTTTGGTGGTTGGGTACCAAAATTACTCAACGCTTCCTCGAAGGAACTCTTAACCTTTAACTTGCCAAATACAATTTCTTATGTGCAATTATTCGCTTCGATTGGTTTAATGGCGACGATTTTGTTATCATTTGGCATGTTACCAAAACGCCCAGCCCATATCAAGAAGCCAAAGATTTTCATGCTGTTACAATGGCTTTTGATGCCAGTGGTAGCGATTATTTATCAATCTTTTACGGCGTTTTATTCGCAAACACGTTTGATGGTGGGGAATTATATGGAGAAGTTTGACGTCACGAAGAAAGTGGTGAAGAAGAAATAAAAAAAGACGGATGTGAAATCCGTTTTTTTGATTAACTAAATCTGGTGGGTCGCGAGGGATTCGAACCCCCGACTTCCTCCGTGTAAAGGAGACACTCTAGCCAGCTGAGTTAGCGACCCATAGATGTATTTTACCATAAAATGTGTTAAAATAAAAGAAATATTTTGAGTAATTAGAAAGAAGGCAGAATGTGTAACCTATGTGGTGAAGATGAGCAAAATGTAATGAAAATGCGCCATACACTTAGTCATGTTTTAGCTGCCGCTTTGGTTGAAATGTATCCAGGAGTGCAGTTTGGCGTGGGTCCAGCGACAGCAACTGGTTTTTATTATGATATTGATCTTTCGGAAGTGAAAGATGCAGAGGGAAATGTGATGAAAATCACCGATGCTGATCTTCCGAAGATTCAGAAAAAAATGTATTCAATCATTAATAAGAAATTGGAATTGACCTATTCTGAGAAGAGTCGCGAGGAGGCTTTGGCTTGGGCAAAAGAGAATCACCAAAAATATAAGGTGGAACTGATCGAAGATTTGCCAGAATCAGAGACTATTTCTTTCTATCAATTAGGGGATTTTACGGATCTCTGTAAGGGGCCACACGTAGAAAATACCGGTAAGGTGGGTGCATTTAAATTAATTAAGGTAGCGGGTGCGTACTGGCGCGGGGACGAAAAACGTGAAATGTTGACCCGTATTTATGGTGTAGCCTTCGAAACGGAAGAGGAACTGAAGGAGTATCTGCAGCGGCTAGAAGAAGCCAAAGCCCGTGACCATCGTAAATTGGGTAAGGAGCTAGATTTATTTAGTTTTTCAGAATTAGTAGGTGCAGGTTTGCCACTCTTCTCGCCTCGTGGGACAGTACTGCGTGATGTTTTGACGAATTATTCCTTGTCACTACGGGCAAGACACGGTTTTGAGAGAGTTTGGACGCCACATATTACGAAGTTGGATCTCTATAAGGCTTCTGGCCATTATGCAAAGTTTGGTGCAGAGCTATTCTTGGTATATTCTCAGGTGAACGGGGAAGAATTTGCTTTGAAACCAATGAACTGTCCACATCATGCGCAAATTTTCGCCAGTCGTCCACGTACCTATAAGGAAATGCCGGTGCGCTATATGGAATCTACGACTGATTACCGTGATGAGAAGTCGGGTGAGCTGGGTGGATTATCGCGTGTGCGCTCTTTGACTCAAGATGATACTCATGTTTTCTGTCGTAAGGAGCAGATTAAGGCAGAAATCCAGAACTTAGTCGGGATCGTGCGTGAACTCTATACCGTAGTGGGGATGAGTAAATTACGTGCTCGCTTATCTTATCGCAATGATGAGGATAAATATCTCGGTGATAAGTCACTTTGGGAAATGGCACAGGCGCAGATTAAGGAAGCGGCGATCGAAAACGGTTTGGACTACTTCGAAATGGAAGGGGAAGCTGCTTTTTATGGACCGAAGATTGACTTTATGGCGGAAGATGCGATTGGTCGTGAACATCAAGTAGCGACAATTCAGCTAGATTTTGTGCAGCCGGAACGCTTTGGTTTGACTTTTGTGAATGAGAATGGCGAAAAAGAACAGCCAGTGATGATTCATCATGCGACTTTGGGTTCAATTGAGCGTTTTATGTCGGTATTCATCGAACATACTTCGGGTTGGTTCCCATTCTGGTGTGCGCCAGAACAGGTGCGTATTCTGACAGTGAATGACCAAGTCTTAGATTATGTAGAAAAAATTAAGCAGATCTTGAGTGAAGTGACATTAGAGACACCTTTGAAGCATAATGATTTGCGTTTTACTGCGGATGTATCTGATGAGTCGCTCGGAAAGAAGATTAAGCGCGCAGTTTCGATGAAAACACCGGTGCTATTGATCGTCGGTGAGCGTGATAAGGAAAATGGCACGGTTTCAGTACGTGAAAAGGATACAGAAAAGACTGTGGCATTAACGGAACTTGCGGAATATTTAAAAAATATTGAATAATTAGGGGACTGGTCAGTGAGGTTTACAGGGGTGGCACTGGCCAGATTTTTATAGTTAAAAATGAACACTAAAATTATAGTAATCGTGGGGCCGACAGCATCCGGAAAGACGGCGGTAGCGGTGGAGCTGGCAAAGCGTCTTAATGGTGAGATTATCAGCGCAGATTCGCGGACGATTTTTCAAGGGATGGATATTGGTACAGCGAAACCAGACCTGATAGAGCGCGGCGGAATACCACATTTTGGTTTTGATTTAGTGCGACCGGATGAGAGATTCACGGTAGTGGACTGGAAAAACTATGCGAAAGAGAAGATTGCTGAGATTTTGGCGCGTGGCAAGCAACCGATTGTGGTGGGAGGAACGGGGCTTTATGTGGATGCATTGGTGTTTGATTATCAATTCTCAGAGGAAGCGAAGAAGGGGGAGCTTGATCGGAAAAAAATGGGGGATGAGTACGAAATTTATGGTATTTTAACTGACCGTGAAGAGCTTGGTAAGCGTATTAAAAAACGTGTTCAGTCGATGTTTAATGAAGAACTATATGCAGAATGCCGCAAACTGGCTTCTAGGTATGATTTTGGACTGCCTGCGATGAAAAGCAATATTTATCGATATGTTTGGGATTATTTGAACGGAGTTTCGAGCCTGGAGGAGGCGATAAATTTAGCTTCGACCTCAGATTTTCAACTAGCAAAACGACAGATGACTTGGTTTAAACGTAATCCGGAAATAAAATGGTACAAGCGTGAGGAGATTTTAAGAAAGATTTTGGTAGAGTTTCAGGCTGAACACTACTAAAATACAGCTTCTGGTGCTAAAATATAAGTAATATGGGCAAAGAAAATACAACTCCTTTAGAAAAATTGTTCGGCTCGAAAACGCGAACAAAATTATTATCACTATTTTTTAGCAACATCGAGCGTTCCTATTATGTCAGGGAAATGACCAGGGTAATTGATGAACAAATTAATTCCGTACGTCGTGAATTAAGTAATCTTGAATCAATTGGCGTGATTAAGAACGAAACCTATGATAATAAGGTTTATTATTCAGCGAACACCAAGCATCCATTTGCGAGAGCGTTAAATATGATGTTTTCGACCAAAGTTGATAAAGTATTAGTAGAGACTGCAGTAAAAGATAGTACTTGGGATGAATATATTCGCCCAGTAAAGTCATATCTGAGTTTCCTATTTGTGACGAACCGCGTGCCAGGACAAGATGGAATTGATATGCTGATCGTGGGGGATGATAGGACGAAAAAGCTTTCGCGTTGGGCGGAAGTAGTAGAGAAAAAAGAGGGGAAGCCATTAAATTATGTAATCATTTCGCGTGATGATTTTAAATATCGTTTGAGTGTAAAAGATAGATTCTTAAAAGAAATTATGGAAATGCAGCACATTGTCCAATATGATCCAGAAGGAATGTTGAATTAGTAAAATAGCGGGGTGGCCGAACAAATAAAGGAGGAAAATGTTTGAATTAGAAAGTAAAAGTCCAGAAACTATCACGATTAAGACTAGTACAAAACAGATTACGATTAATTTCGTAGAAGGTACTATTGCGGCTGACCTTGGTGTAGGTGTGATTAGTGGCCCGGGTGAATATGAAATTGGGGAAGTATCCATCTTAGGTGTACCAGTAATGAATAATACAAAAACCATCTATGATGTGAGCGTCTCTGGGGTGCGTATCGGTATCTTGGGTGATGTTGAAGAGGGGTTAGATGATATTGGTGTCTCAGATATCCTTTGTACTAGCTCAGTGCGCGCAATTAGAGAAATTGGACCTAAACTTATCGTAGCGACGGGGAATGTCGATGGTATGGTGGCGGAACTTAAATTAAGTGCTCGCACGGAAAAGAAACTTAAGATTAAACGTGTAGAAGATTTACCAACTACACAAGAAGTGGTAGTGCTTAATTAAAAAATGTATTCAAAGAACTCGCGAAATAGCGAGTTTTTTGATGAGGCATGATAAAGTGGTGGGGGGATTGTATAAAAAATGTGTTCAGTGGTAAATTCTGAGTAAAAATAGTGTTCATGGTTGACTGGATAGGTTTGAGGCTTGGGGGTGATATAATATAGGTATGAATATGAACCCATATAATCTTATAATTGTCTTTATAGTTATCATTATTTCTACGGTGTTGCATGAGGTGGCGCATGGTTATGCGGCATACTTCCAGGGGGATACGACGGCGAAGGATGAGGGAAGATTATCACTAAACCCATTAGTGCACCTAGACTTATTTACTTCGGTAATTCTGCCAGTTTTACTGTATCTTACTGGCGGAGTGGTGCTGGGTGCGGCGAAACCGGTGCCAGTTGATAGAAGAAACCTGAGGAACGGGGAAGGCTCGATGGCGATTGTGGCGTTAGCTGGACCACTGATGAACCTTTTGATTGCATTTTTGGCGTTTTTAATCGGGCACTTTACGGGATTCTTAGATGATAGGGGGGTGATGGGATTCATCTTTGGGCAAACAGTGATTATGAATCTAGGATTTATGGCTTTTAATTTAATTCCAATCCCACCATTAGATGGGTCTAGGGTGCTATATTATTTCTTATCGGATAAACTTAGGGATGTGATGGACTTTATCGAAATGCGAATGGGGATTTTGTTCGTTTATTTGTTCTTGGTGGTCTTTGGTAGTGCACTGTCGACTCTAACTTATAATGTAATGGTGGGAATTTTAAGTGTATTTTATCTGTTAGTCGGGGCAGCTTAACCTGTAATTTTAAGATTTTGACATTTGCAGAAAGTTTTTCAAACTGCTATAATCAAATTATCCTAGTGGCAACATGATTTTCTGTATAGTCATGTTAAGGGATTTCGTGGTAATGGTTCTGTGGAATTATTACATAAGATTTTACCCACCGTAGTTAGATATTACGGAAAATATATGCCACTAGGATTTTTTGTTCTATAATAGACATATTAACCATGAGAATTTTGGTGAGAATGGATGAAGCAAAAAGTTAGAGTAGTCGGAATTATTAAAAAGGATGATAGCTTTTTGTTACTGAAAAAAGTATTGCATGATGACTCGGATGCGGTGATATGGAGTTTGCCGGCGGGGAAGATTAATTTTGGTGAGCAGCCAGAAGAGGCGATGGGGCGAACAATTTTTGAGACTTTGAATCAGAAGATTGAGACAATTAAAATTCGTGATGTAATTACTTTTACGAATCAAAGTGATGGTTCGAATATTTATAATTTATATATCATATATGATATAACTTTGGCGGAAAATAGCGATTTAAAACTAGAATTGAATGATAAATATTCAGCTTATAAATATGTGAGCTTCTCGACGGATGTAAACTCGAATTTTCGATTGGCGGACGATACTGCTTCGGTAATTAGCGTAGAATTTGGACATAAGAAAATTGGAAAAGTGAATCGTATTGACGCGAGAGCGGCAGTGTTAGGGGCGACAATTTATACGGATGGGGGATCGAGGGGAAATCCAGGACCTTCAGCGATTGGTTACGTAATTATTGATGAAAATGGCAAAGAAGTGGAGCGAGGTGGGGAATTTATCGGCTATGCTACTTCGAGATTGGCGGAATATTATGGCTTGAAGGCGGGAATTGAAAAGGCACTAGAATATGGATTTAAAACCGTGAAATTTGTGTCGGACAATTTGATGATGGTAAATCAAATGAATGGAATTTATACGGTGAAAAATAGTGATATTTTGCCGGTGTATGAGGAGATTTTAAAATTAATTCAGCGATTTGATGCAGTGGCATTCACGCATGTGAGGCGAGAACAAAATCAGGCGGCGGATGCGGAATTAAATGAAGTTTTAGACGAATATACAATTGAAAAGATTTAAAATCCTGTTCTGTTTATGGTAAAATGGAGAAAACGGGAGAGAACTAGTGAAGATATTTTTTGCAGATAAACGGATCTTTGGTCTAGGAATTTTGTGTGCAAGTTTTTTGGGATTATGCTTATGCCAAAATAAAGCAGAAGCGTTATATATTTCTTCCTTGTCGGCATCGATTGATTCCTCAAAAACTATTGAGATAGACGCGAATGAAATGACGAATAACCATGATGGATTTTTTAAATTTGAAATTAATGGTAGTTATAACGGCCATATCAAAAATGGTTTTTATGCCACGATCAGCACGGCGAGCGAAGAACAGGCTTTGGTACCGACGAGACCACAAAATCCGACGAAGATTAATCCGTTGCCGGACCAGCGAGAATTTTCAGATTTTGAGAATAATATGTGGGGATACAAGCGAAGAGAGGACGCGAAATATTCGCCAATTCCGAAAAAATCGGCACGCGAAAAATTTATCGAAAGTGAGCAGGAGTTAGCGGGGAATTATACATTGGATGTGGGGATGCGGATTGGCCGAAATTTAAGCGATGATGTCTATTCGAATAAAATTGTAGTATCTTTCGTGGCAAATCCGTTTGGGAATGCCAGGGTCGGAATAAGGGATAGATTTGCGTCGGATTTCTTGGATCACATGACTACATTAGCTAATGGGAAAGAGAATATTGAATATATTAAACGAAGTAGCGTGCCGCCATCTAGTGAAAAAATTATTGAACATGCAGAATCTACGGATTCACGATATGAAGTTGTAGTTTGGTATGAACAAGAAACAAAAACTGCATATTATTTTACGGATGGCGAAAAAATTACACTACCTCAGCTTGGCAATCAAATGTTTGTCGGAATGAATAATTTAAAAGAAATAGATCTTAATAATTTTGATACTTCGGAAATGACGAGTTTTTATCAAATGTTTATGGGGTTGCCAAAAATAAAAACATTAGATTTGTCTGGTTTTAATACTAATAAGATTGATGTAATGCTTGAAATGCTTGCGGATATGCCAGAACTTGAAATGGTGAATTTATCGAATTTTAATATGTCAAGAGTAAGCTATATAGGAGAAATGTTTAGGGGTGATAGTAAATTAAAGACAATATATGCGAACAGCGATTTAGTGCCAGGAGGGCCGAATAGGTTTCTGGATTGGTTGGGTGTCTTTAAAGGGTGCGTGAGTTTAGTGGGTGGAAACGGATCAAAGAT